>JBILDP010000086.1:0-8433 GCA_044352535.1 Prochlorococcaceae cyanobacterium | reverse complement strand
CTGACCCCAACTCGGCCAGCGCGCAGTTTTACATCGCTCTCCAGGCCCTACCGGAGCTGGATGGCCGCTATGCCGTGTTCGGTCGGGTGACCCAGGGCATGGACGTGGTGGACACCATCCGGCAGGGGGACCGGCTGGTGAAGGCCACCCTGGTGCAAGGGGGCAGTCTGAACGAGGCCAAGCCCTAGGCAGGCACCCGCTTGTCGGAGGCGGTGATCTTCAGGAACTCGGTGTTGACCCCTGAAGCTCTCTCCAGGGCCACTTTCCCTGTGCGGGCGATTTCCAGGATGCCGTAGGGCTCCATCAGGCGCTCAAGGGCCACCAGCTTGCCAGGGTCGCCCACCACTTCCAGGGTGAGGGCCCCGTCGGCCACGTCGACCACCTTGGCGCGGAACACCTGAACCAGTTCGAGGATCTCGCCGCGGTGCTGGGCTGGGGCCGCCACCTTGAGCAGCATCAGCTCTCGCTCAACGGCGGGGATGGTGGAGAGGTCGATCACCCCGAGCACATTCACCAGCTTGTCGAGCTGCTTGGTCATCTGCTCCAGGGTGCGGTCGTCGCCCTCCACCACCATCGTGAGCCGCGACATGCCGTGTTTCTCGGCAGGTCCAACGGCCAGGCTCTCAATGTTGAAGCCGCGGCGGGCAAACAGACCGGAGATGCGGCTGAGGGCCCCCGATTCGTCTTCCACCAACACCGACAGGGTGTGCTTCATCGAGGGTCTGGGCGCCGAGCCCAACGGGGCGATTGGCCCAAATTACGCGCCGGCCCCGGGCAGCTGACGCAGCCAGGCCAACAGCGTCGTGTTGAAGGCCTCGGGGACTTCGTCGTGAGGACAGTGGCCGCAGTGCGGCAGCACCTCAAGGGGCAAGTCGGACCTCAGCCGTTGCACCTGTTCGGCCACCCGCAGCGGCACCAACTGGTCGCGGCCACCCCAGATCAGCAGCAGGGGTTGGCGCAACCGCATCAACAGCGCGGGAGCTGTGGCGGCAGGGGGCCGCAGGGCCATGGCGATGCTCATCGCCCGCAGGCTGAGGGGGGCTCCCGGCCTGCGGGCGGGCCTGGCGATCAGCCGATGCAGCTCCCGGTCAGCGAGCACCGGCCGGACGTAGGCGCTCTGGATGCCCAGGGCCAGCAGGGGCGAGCGGGCCAGCAGAGGCACCAGCAGCTCCAGGGGTAGCAGCCGGCAGAGCAGTTTCACCACGACGCGCTTGAGTCGCCGCCGCCAGGGCCGCCGCCTTGGTGGCCAGCGGCGGGGGGGGCTCAGCAGGGCCGGATCCGGCAGGGGGGCGGCCACCACCGCCCGCACCATGCCCGGGAAGAACACCCCACAGCTGAGCGCCACCAGGCCCCCTAGGGAGTGACCCACCAGCACCGCCGGTGCCTGCACCACCTCCACCAGAAAGGCACGCAGCTGGCGGGCCCAGAGGCGGTTGTCGAGGCGCAGGGTCGGTTGACTGGAGGCGCCGAAGCCCACGAGGTCGAGGGCGAACACGCGCCACCCCGCTGCCGCGAGACTTTCGGCGTTGTGGCGCCAGTGGCTGCTGCTGGCGGCAAAGCCGTGCACCAGCACCAGCGGTGGATGGGAGGGATCCCCCAGCACCCGCCAGTGGCAGCTCAGCCCATGCCACTGCCAGTGAGAGTGGCGCCCCCAGTTCGCTGAGGGGGCAGGCTGGAAGGTGCTTGCCACCTCTGAAACCTGAGCGCGTCGTCTGAGGGCCACTATTGCGAAGGGTCTGCCCGGTTGCGGCTGGGGCAGGGTTTTTTCCGTGAGGACTCTCGCCCGTCTAGGGATCTGGGCGTGTTGCTGGCCCGCCAGCTGGCCGCCCGGGGGCCATTGCGGGTGCTCGATGGGATGGCGGGCTGCGGCATCCGTGCCCTGCGCTACGGCCTTGAGGCAGGCGCCCAGGCGGTGTGGGCCAATGATGCTGATCCCGAGCGCCTGCCACTGCTGCAGGCCAACCTGTCTGGCCTGATAGGGGCCCGCTGCACCACGACAACCGCCCAGCACCTGCTGGCCGGTTGCCTGCAGCAGCAGGAGCGCTTTGAACTGCTCGATCTCGACGCGTTCGGCTGTCCAGTGGCCCTGTTGCCGCTGGCCCTGGAGGCCGTTGCCATCGGTGGTGTGCTCTACCTGGCCAGCACAGATGGCCGCTCCGCCACAGGCCACGACCGCCGCGCCGCGCTGCGCTCCCTGGGCGCGGCGGCCCGAGCCCATCCGGCGGCCTGGGAGCTGGCACTGCGGCTGCAGCTGGGCGCCGTGGCGCGGGCGGCCTGGGCCATGGGGCGGGGGATCGAGCCGCTGCTCGCCTTCAGCGAAGGCCGCACCTTCCGCACCGCCGTGCGCCTGCAGCGGCTGCCGGCCCAGCGGGAAGAAGAGCGGCTGGGTCTGCTGGCCCTCTGCCATGGCTGCGGCGACCAGCAGGTGCAGTCGCTGTTGCAGCTGCGTCAGTGGCAGCCCTGCCACTGTCCCAGCGGTCAGGCTCCGCCCCTGGCGGTGAGTGGTCCCCTCTGGATCGGCGCGCTGCAGGATGGGGCCCTGCTCACGGGCTTGGCTGCCGATCACGACGCCCAGGTGCTGCGCTCCACCCGCCAGCTGCTGGAGCGGCTGCGGCGCGACCCCGGCCTGCCTGCCCGCTGCTGGCCCACCGCCGAGATCGCCCGCCGCCTGGGTTGTGGTCCGCCGCCCCTGCAGCAGCTGGTGGCGCTGCTGGAAGCCAGGGGTTGGCCCAGTGCTGCCAGCGGTGTGATGGCCGGTTGCCTGCGGTCTGAAGCGCCCTGGCCGGCGATTCAGACCGCCGCCGCCGACCTGAGCTCCGTCACGGGTACGGCCAGGCTCTCGGCCGCTGCCGCCAGCCGCTGCTAAATAGGTTTCCTCCTCGACCCGTTTGGCCATGGCCTCGGAAATCTTCGGCACCGCTGCGCTCTTCTGGGTGTTGATCCCCGTGGGGCTGGCCGGGGGAGCCCTGCTGCTCAAACTGGCCGACAAGGACTGAGCAGATCGCCCGGCCCACTCCCCAGCCTCCCTCCCGCCGGGGGGACCCACGCGCCTAGGCTCAGCCCGCTTGCGCTTGGTTCATGCAGCTTCTGGTGGTGGGCGCTACGGGCACCCTCGGGCGGCAGATCGCCCGCCGTGCCCTCGATGCCGGTCATCAGGTGCGTTGTGTGGTGCGTTCACCCCGCAAGGCGGCCTTCCTGCAGGAGTGGGGCTGCGAACTGACCCGCGGCGATCTGCTGGAGCCCGACAGCCTTGACTACGCCCTGGAGGGCCAGGAGGCAGTGATCGATGCCGCCACGGCCCGTGCCACCGATCCCGGCAGTGCCTACGACGTGGACTGGACCGGCAAGCAGAACCTGTTTGCCGCCTGCAAGCGCGCCGGCGTGAAGCGGCTGGTGTTCATGTCGCTACTCGATGCCGCCAAGCATCGCGATGTGCCGCTGATGGACATCAAGGCCTGCACCGAGCAGTGGCTTGAAGCCTCCGATTTCGATTACACGATCCTGCAGGGTGTGGCCTTCATGCAGGGCCTGATCAGCCAGTTCGCCATTCCCGTACTGGAGGGCCAGACCGTGTGGGTGAGCGGCATGCCCACACCGATCGCCTACATGAACACCCAGGACATGGCTCGTTTCGCCGTGGCCGCCCTGGACCATCCCGACACCACCAGCCGGCGCAGCTTCCCGATGGTGGGTCCCCGCGCCTGGACCACCGGCGAGATCACCCAGCTGTGTGAGCGCTATACCGGCAAGGATGCCCGCCTGTTCCGGGTGCCGCCGGTGCTGATGGGGCTGATGCGCAGCGTCACTGGTTTCTTCGAAGCCAGCCTCAACATCACAGAGCGTCTGGCCTTCGAGGCGGTGACCGGCGGCGGTCAGCGGCTCGACGCTCCCATGGACGAGAGCTACGCCGCCTTTGGCCTCGACCCGCACGACACCACCGGCCTCGAGGACTACCTCAAGGAGTACTACGACACCATCCTCAAGCGCCTGCGCGAGATGGAGTCGGACCTCGACAAGGAGGCGAAGAAGAAACTGCCTTTCTGAGTCACTCCTCAGTGCGTCTGTACTACTGGCTTGGTACGATTGGCCCGGTAGTCGAGTTGGTTCGTCGGTGTCGATCGCGCAAATCAAGAATCTGCAGCGCCGTCTGGCCAACCTGGAGTCAGAGGCCGTCGCGGAAGTGACCCGGGCCTGCGGCCATGAGCTCTGGCAGAGCGTTGGCTTCGACGCCCTCGACGCGCTCGAGGATCCCGATCGCCGTGCCCGGGCGAACTACTACTACGGCCAGCTGCAGACCGTGCGGGAACTCCAGGAGTGTTTGGGCTGAGCGGGCAGGGGGCAAAACCGCCCTATCCGCCGCCACCGGCCCGGCCCGATTTCCCGCCACCAGCCCGGCCCCCGCGACCTGATCTCGACCGGTCTGCCCTTGACCGATCCGATTGATCTGCTGCTGTCCGGCGCAGCAGTTGATCCAGGCGCGCCTGTTCAACGGCGTTCACGAAGCGCCATTGCCCTGGTGCCAGCCCCGTGAGCTGCAACGGCGGCAGGCCGTCCATCAGGTCGATCGACTGGCGAATCAACCGCAGGGTCGGCAGTCCTGCAGCTGCGGTCATGCGACGCACCTGGCGGTTGCGACCCTCGCGCAGCTCCAGCTCCAGCCAGCTGGTGGGCACCTGGAGCCGGTGGCGGATCGGTGGATCGCGATCGGGGATTGCCGCAGCTGCCACCTCCTCTTCCGCCAGGGCTCTGGCTCTGGCCGGCAGGGTGCATCGGCCCTGGATGACAAGGCCTGAGCGCAAGGCCGCCAGGGCTTGTGGTTCAGCGTTGGCATCGCCCTCCACCTGGGCCCAGTAGCGGCGCCAATGGCCAAAGGCTGGATCGGTGAGCCGTTGCTGCAGGCGGCCATTGGCGGTGAGCAGCAGCAGCCCCTCGCTGTCGGCATCGAGCCGGCCGGCCGCATACACACCCGGCACGGCAATCCAGTCGGCCAGGCAGCGCCACGGGCTACCTGGCTCCGGGGTGAACTGGCTCAGCACCCCGTAGGGCTTGTGAAACAGCAGGGTGGTCAGGACTGGCGGGCCTTCCAGAGATTCACCACGCCGATGGAGATCAGCAGCAGGCCCAGGTCCATCGACAGGGGGGGGAGCACCATGGAACGTCCGAGCACGCGCCCGACCCTATCGCTCGTCTGCGGCAGTCGGAGGTGCAGGGGCGTGGCGGCCTTTAAGCTGGTATCAGCCGTGATCCGGATTGAGCTGCCTGCATGATTGAGACCTCTGGTGTGATCGAGAAGGAGCAGGGCAACGGGTTCTATCTGGTGACCCTGGAGCAGCCTGCCGGTCACCAGTGCCTCTGCCGTGCCGCCGGCAAGCTCACCAAGTTCAGGATCAAGCTGCTCGCCGGCGACAAGGTGCTGGTGGAGATCAGTCCTTACGACCTCACCCGCGGACGCATCACCTACCGCGAGCGCAATGCCGGTGCCACCGGCCCCCGGCCCGGCGGCAACCGCCCTGGCGGGCCCCGTCGCCGCTGAGCCCCGCCAACGGAGCCCGGGACCAACACTCCCGGGCTTGCTTGTGAGGTGGGGCCTCGCCCTCAGGCGTGCACCCCCAGCAGGCTCTCGATGGCGGCCTTGAATTCGCTGCGCTGCTTCACGCCCTTGAATTGCTGCTTGAGTTCCTTGTTCAGGAACAACTGCACGGTGGGGGTGCCGCTGACGCCGGCCTGTTGGGCGATCGCCTGATCGGCTTCGATGTCGATCTCCACGCCCTGGGCGGCGCCTCCCAGCTCATCGAGCACCCGCTTGAGCTGGGGCTTGAGCACATGACAGGGGCCGCAGGTGGGGGAGGTGTACACCACCAGCAGGGGCTTGCTGCTGTCGTGATAAAGCTTGCGCAGGGCATAGCTCCCCTTCTGCCAGAGGGCATTGGCGTCGAAGTTGGCCTCATCGCTCTCGGCGGTGCGCTTCGGCTCACCCACCGCCTCGGGCTCCACCGACTCGCGTTTCACTTCCACCGCCAGGTTGTGGTGGCTCAGCCAGCGCTCGGCGGCCAGGGCCGCCTGGCAGCCGCTGCCGGCTGCGGTGATGCCCTGGCGCCACTCGGCGTCGGCCACATCCCCGGCGGCAAACACGCCGTCGATGCTGGTTTCAGGTCGCCCCGGCCGGGTCACCAGGTAGCCGTGGCCGTCCACCTCCAGCTGGCCGCGCACCAGCCGGGTGTTGGGGGTGTGGCCGATGGCATAGAAGAGGCCCTTCACCGCCAGCTCCTCGGTGGCGCCGCTTTCGGTGTCGCGCAGGGTGATGGCCTCCAGCCAGTCGCTGCCGCTGCAATCGGCCACCTGGCGGTGCCAGTGCACGGTGATGTTGGAGTTGGCCAGCACCCGGTCGGCCATGGCCTTGCTGGCGCGCAGCTGGCCGGAGCGCACGATCAGGTGCACGTGGTCGCCGTATTTGGTGAGGTACACGGCTTCCTCGCAGGCCGAGTCGCCGCCGCCCACCACGGCCACCGCCTGGTTGCGGAACTGGGGAGTGGCGCCATCGCAGATGGCGCAGGCACTGATGCCGCTGCTCCAGAAGCGCTCCTCCTGGGGCAGGCCCAGCCGGTTGGCACTGGCGCCGGTGGCCAGGATCACGCTCTGGGCCTGATAGGTGGTGCCGTCAGCGGTGATCCGGAAGGGCCGCTGAGACAGATCGATTTCGGTGGCGTCAGCCAGCACCAGGGTGGTGCCCCAGCGCTCAGCCTGGGCCTTCATCCTGTCCATCAGATCGGGCCCCAGGATGCCGTCGGGGAAGCCCGGGAAGTTCTCCACATGGGTGGTGGTCATCAGCTGGCCACCGGGGATGCCGCCGTCCTGGAAGCCCGTGATCAGCAGCGGGTTGAGGTTGGCGCGGGCGGCATAGATGGCGGCGGTGTAGCCGGCCGGGCCCGAGCCCACGATCACCAGGTTCTCGACGTCCGGGCGTGCGGCCTCAGCAGGGGAGGCACCAGGAGTTAGAGACACAGCTAAAGCGGAGCGACTATGAGTTGAGCCTAGGGGATGGCTGCCCGAGGTGACACTCTGTGACGCACGCGACCACGTCCGAGAGCGGCGCCGCGGGTGGCTTTAGATTTTCTTCAGATTTCCAGGAGGCCGTCGCTGGCGCTGGGGCCTGGCTGATTGGCTGGGTTGGAGGGTCGCAGGGTGTTGGGCACCATCAACACGCTGGGTTCGAGCAGGTCGGGATGCTCCTCCAGGCAGAGCAGCCATTCCCGGAACTCCTCTGTGAGGGCGTAGCTCTCCTCGAAGTGCTCGAAGGTATCGAGGGTGGCCCGCCGGGCCAGGGCCCAGCTCACGGCAACGGTGAGGCGGCGATTCACTGCGGCGTCCATGGTCCGCATCCCCAGAGGTGAGGCCACGCTGCCGGGCCGCCTGCCTTGCCGGGGTATTGGTTGACACAACGTCGCAAAATCCGGGCATTTGGTAGCCATCTTTTGTCGATTAGCGCCTGTTAGCGCGATTTTTTTCGCTTTATCCGTAGAAACGGGTAGAATTGTGTCGCTTTTATTTCGGTCCATTGTGCTGAGGGGCGCTGCGTGAGCCTCGCGGCAGTGCTTAGGGGCACTCAGGGGAGGGGCCCAGGCCGTGTCGCGGCAGTCACAGGCTCATGCCTGCTGGGGCTGGGCTGGGGCCAGGTTGGGCTGAGCAGGGGCCCTGATGGCCTGCGCTGCCTGCCTTAGGCGCTGGGCCGCAGAAAGCTCGGCAGCTCTGGCCCCCTGAGGCGGATCAGCTCGCCGGCCCGCGCTTCGATCGCCTGCAGGGGCAACGCATGGCCGGGTGCGCCGCACGCCTCGCCGGCCGGTTCGTCAACGCTGGGAGTGGTGTCGATCAGGTAAGGCTCGCTCAGCGACCAGGAGCGGGCGAAGCCCATCAGCAGCGGATCGGCGGGGGCAAACACATAGGAGGGCTGGCGCGGAATCGCCTCCTGGGCAGCCCGCTCCCCATCCATCCGCACCACCCGGGTGATCGCCTGCACGAAGCGACTGCGTGTCACCACGGTGGTGAGATAGGCCAGCACCCGCAGGCGCGGGGCATCGAAGCCCTCGGCGCACATGTCCACGCTCACCAGCCAGTCGCCCGCACCGCCTTGAAAGGCAGCGAGGCGAGCCGCAGCCTCGGGGTCCTGGGAGTGCACCAGCAGCACCCGATCGCCCTGCTCCCTCAGCAGGGCGCCCAGGCTGGTCGCATGGTCGATGTTGCGGGCGATCACCAGTCCGCCCGCTCCAGGGTGGCCCTGGCGCACGCGCTCCAGACGCCGCCGGGCCTTCAGCAACACCTGCAGGGCAATGCTGCTGGGATCGCCCAGCCGGATGGCCCGCCGCAGGTTGCGGGCACGCCAGCTCTCGCGCAGCTCGGCCGAGAGCGGCGAGGTCTCCGTCTCGCCCAGACCAGCTC
>JBILDP010000215.1:0-3733 GCA_044352535.1 Prochlorococcaceae cyanobacterium | reverse complement strand
GCTTGAGCCACTCCACCGGGCCCACCCGGCTCTGGTAGGCGAGGGTGAAGGGGTTGCGGAAGCCGAGGTCGGCCTCGAGCCTGTCGATGATCAGGCGGGCGCAGGCCTCGATTTCCTCCTGATAGGGATCGCCCGCTTCCTCCACGTAGCTCTTGGGCACGCCGTGGGCACTGAAGAACACGTGGGCCTGGCTGGGCTCGGGGCAGGCCTGGATCTCCCTGGCGATCAGCTCGGCCATCGCGCCGATGTAGCCGGGATCGTTGTAGTAGCTGCGGATGCAGCGGATCGGCAGCCGGGCGAAGGCCGGATCGGTCTGACGCAGGCGCTGCAGTTCGCGGAAGCTGGAGCCGCTGGTGCTGATCGAGAAGTGGGGGTAGAGGGGCAGCACCACCACCTCGTCGACGTCGTCGGCCTTGATGTCGCCCACCGCCGACTCGGTGAAGGGGTGCCAATAGCGCATCGCCACGTAGCTGGTGGCTTCGATACCGCGCTGGCGCAGGGTGCTCTGCAGCTCGCGGGCCTGCTGCTCGGTGATGCGGCGCAGGGGGGAACCGCCGCCGATCGAGCGGTAGGCCGCCTGCGACTTGCCGGCGCGCAGGCTGCTGATCAGCCAGGCCAGGGGCTTCTGCAGGGCCGGGATCGGCAGCCGGATGATCTCCGGATCGGCGAACAGGTTGTAGAGGAACGGACCCACGTCTTGGATCCGCTCGGGGCCGCCGAGGTTGAGCAGCAGCACGCCCACCTTGCCGCTCTCTCTGGTCATGCCCCGGTCTGCTGGCCGCAATGGGTGAGAGCGTAACGCCGCTGGCTGGCGTGGGGCGGCTGCGATCGATAGGGTCGGCGCCGGGGCAGCCGCCGTGCATGGCAGACCTTGCGGCCAGGCTGGCCGACCACAACGACCTGCTGGCCGCCGCCGGCATCGGCCTGCGCCTGGAGCGGCGTGGGCATCGGCTCGGGCTGCGCGGCCCCCTGCCCTGCCGCCAGGGCACCGACCGGCTGGTGGTGCAGCGCATCAGCCTGGGGGTGCCGGCCACGGAGGCGGGGCTGGGGCAGGCGGTGCAGCAGCTGCGGCAGGTGGTGGCCCAGCTGCAGGCGGGCACGTTTGCCTGGAGCCAGTGGGCCAAACGCAGCGCCGGGTCGCCCGCGGCGGCGGGCTCGCCCACGGGCGGCACGGGCGGTGCTGGGGCAGCGGTGGCCGATCGGCTGGCGGCCTTCGAGGCGGCCTTCTTCGCCGATCCCCGCCGCCGCCGCAACCCGGCGGGCAGCCGCACCACCTGGACCGCCGCCTACCTGCCCTACATGCGGCGGCTGGGGCGGCTGGCGGAGCAGCAGGGGCTGGGGCTGGGGCCGGAGCTGCTGGAGCACGCCCTGGAGAGCTACGAACTGGGCAGCCGCAGCCGCCAGCAGGCCGGGACCGCCCTGGCGGCCCTGGCGCGCCACCTGGAGCTGGCGCTGCCGGCCGACTGGAGCGAGCGGGCCGGTGGCTACGGCCTGCATGCGGCCCAGTTCCGGCGACTGCCCAGCGACGCCCAGATCCTGCAGCTGCTGGAGCGGATCCCCAACCCGGGCTGGCGGCTGGCCTACGGGCTGATGGCCACCTACGGGCTGCGTAACCACGAGGTGTTCTTCACCGATCTCTCGGCGCTGGCGCCGGGGGGCGACCGGGTGATTCGGGTGCTGCCCACCAGCAAGACGGGCGAGCACCAGGTGTGGCCGTTCCAGCCGGAGTGGGTGGAGCGCTTCGAGCTGGAGCAGCTGGGGGTGGATCCGGCCGAGCTGCCGCCGGTGTGCACCGACCTGCGCCGCACCACCCTGCAGCAGGTGGGCCGGCGGGTGGCAGAGCAGTTTCGCCGCTACGAGCTGCCGATCACCCCCTACGACCTGCGCCACGCCTGGGCGGTGCGCACGATCCACATCGGCCTGCCCGACACGGTGGCGGCGCGGATGATGGGCCACTCGGTGGCGATCCACACCCGCACGTATCACCACTGGATCACCCGGCGCGACCAGCAGCAGGCGGTGGATGCGGCCCTGGCGCGGGTGCGGGGCGACCGGCAGCGGGCGGCCTGAGCCCGGCAGAGTGCGGCGAGCTGCGCCGCGCTGATGACCTCCACTCCTGCCGATCTCGACCAGGTGGCGGCCGAGCTGGGCCCCGGCGGCGAGCTGGCGCCCGAGCGCGATCAGGAGGCCTACCGCAAGCGCATGGCCCGCCGCCAGGAGGTGCAGCGCCAGCGGGTGGGCGAGCGCAACCTGGAGAAGGGACTGGTGCTGGTGTTCACCGGCGACGGCAAGGGCAAGACCACCGCGGCCCTGGGGCTGGTGCTGCGCACCCTGGGTCACGGCGAGGGCGTGGCGGTGGTGCAGTTCATCAAGGGGGGCTGGCAGCCGGGTGAGGCCAAGGCGCTGGAGCTGTTTGGCGACGCGCTGGCCTGGCACGCCCTGGGCGAGGGCTTCACCTGGGAAACCCAGGACCGCGACCGCGACCGCGAGCTGGTGCAGCAGGCCTGGGAGCGCTCCTGCAGCTATCTGGCCGACGGCAGCCGCAAGCTGGTGGTGCTCGACGAGGTGAACGTGGCCCTGAAGCTGGGCTACCTGGCGGTGGAGCAGGTGATCGAGGGGCTGGCGCTGCGGCCCGAGCTCACCCACGTGGCGCTCACCGGCCGCGGCGCGCCGCCGGCCCTGCTGGAGCGAGCCGACCTGGTGACCGAGATGAAGCTGGTGCGCCACCCCTTCCGCGAGCAGGGCGTGAAGGCGCAGCGGGGGATTGAGTTTTAGGGAGGGCCGCGCTCACTGGGGGGCTGTGCCTTCCCTGAGGCTGCCGCTCACGTCTTTATGGAGCACGCTGCTGATCAGGCTCTGATCGGGGATTTCCTCCTGCAGGGCCCGGGTGCGGATTGCCTGCAGGTCGCCCCTGGAGAGGCAAATGTGGATGCGCTGATCCTTGGGAATCGGCCTCGTAGTCGTGGGGCAATTGCTGTACTTCGGCATCCAGTTTGATCGCGGTGTTCTGTTGTGGAGGTGCAGCCATCGTTCTGCAGGGGAGGTGTCGTGGCGCTGAGCGTTGCGGCTGGGAATGATCCTCTTCTGAAACAGGCTCTCGCCGTTCTCCCCATAGGGAACCAGGTGGACGTCACCAATGAGGCGAACAACCAGTGCCCGTTGCCCGGGATAGCGCTGCTGCTTGGGATGTTCGAGCACATCCAGCAGTTCTCCGCACTCAATGGCCACCACCACTACCTCGAAACAGAGATCTCGCTGGGCCAGGATCTCGGGTTTGCGGGTGAGCCGGATCCACCATCCGGGCGAGTATCCCGGCCGGTAGTCATGAACCCGCGATGAGCCCGGAGAGCCCCTCCCTCAGCCCCGACGACTGGCAGCGCATCCGCGCCGCGCTGCGGTATCTGGGTCGCGACCTGCACCATCGTTCCTTTGCCGTGAGCGCCGAGCGCCGAGAGCTGCTCTGGCAGGAGATGGACCGCTGTCTGGAGCTGGCGGATCGGCTGGCCGACTACGAGCCCTCCCCCGGCGACCCCGCCGGCTGAGCCGCGGCGGCCTGGGCCATCACTGAGGCTGCCCTGATGGTCCCCGCGCTGATCTACCAGCACTTTGTGGACTGATCGCGCTGTGCACTGATCAGTTCGTGGCCCGATCCGCCAGGCTGGCCGCTCAAACGCCGCGGTGTACTGATCCATGGCCAGATCCCTGCTTCCTCGCCGGTTCGTGCAGCCGCTGC
>JBILDP010000176.1:0-4723 GCA_044352535.1 Prochlorococcaceae cyanobacterium | reverse complement strand
GCCGTGCTGCTGCTGGTGGGCGGCGCCCTGCCGGCCGCGGCGGCGTTTGAGCTGCCGCCGCTGCCCTATGCGCCTGAGGCGCTGGAGCCGGTGATCGACGCCACCACGATGACGATCCACCACGACAGGCACCACGGCGCCTACGTGGCCAACCTCAACGCCCAGATCGAGGCCAACCCGAAGCTGGCGGACCTGAGCCTCGACGAGCTCCAGAGCCGCATCGCCAGCTTCCCAACGGCGGTGCGCAACAACGGTGGGGGCCACTGGAACCACAGCCAGTTCTGGGCGGCGATGGCGCCGGTGGGCCAGGGCGGCGCGCCCTCGACTGAGCTGCTGGCGGCGATCGAGGCGAGCTTTGGCTCGCTGGAGGCGATGCAGGGTCAGTTCAACCAGGCGGCGGCGGGGCGCTTCGGTTCCGGCTGGGCCTGGCTGATCGAGAAGCCCAACGGCTCACTGGCGATCACCAGCACCGCCAACCAGGACAACCCGCTGATGAACCTGCGCGGCATCGAGCGCGGCACGCCGCTGTTGGGCCTGGATGTGTGGGAGCACGCCTATTACCTGAAGTATCAGAACCGCCGGCCCGACTACATCGCCGCCTGGTGGGAGCTGGTGAACTGGAACGAGGTGAACCGCCGCTTCGCCGAGGCCCGGGCGTAGCCCCTGGCCCGGCGTGGTTGCTCAGCCCAGCTCCAGGCAGGCCAGGCCATACACGTCGCGCAGCGACACCGCCGGCGCCTCGCCGCGGTACATGCGCAGGGTGGTGCCCACCGGCTCAAACCCCAGCTGCTTCAGCAGCGGGATGGCAGCGGCATTGGCGCCGGGGGCATCGATCAGCACCACGCCGGGGTGGCGGTGCAGCAGGCCCTGGAGCAGCAGGGAGGCGGCCTGGGGCGTTTCGGCCATCAGCGGGCCGATGCGCCAGCCCTCGCCGCGGGGTAGCAGGCAGGGGCGGATCCGCCCGAAGCCATGGCAGGCGCCCTCGGCATCGATCAGGGCCAGCACCGTGCCGGCGGGGTGGTGCAGCCACTGGCTGAGGAAGTGGGGGCGGGGGCTGGGTTCGCGCTGGGCATCGAAGGCCTGCACGGCCCGCTCGGGGATGGCGCCATCGGCCAGCAGCTGCCAGCCCTCGGCGGAGGGGGGCGGCGGGATCGTGCCATCACTGATCGCCTGCCAGCGGGTGGTGGGGGAGGCGGGCGCGAAGCCCCAGCCGGCGTAGTCGGCCACGCGATCGGGGGCGGCCTCCAGGCCGATGCAGGGCAGATCGGCCAGGTGCGCCAGGGCGTGGCGCCAGAGCTGCAGGCCGTAGCCCCGGCCGCGCCACTGGGGTTGCACGAGGTAGAGGCCGAGGAAGCCGTAGGCGGCGGTGTAGCGCACGCCGGTGATGCAGCCCACGCGCTCAGCGCCCAGCCAGCCCACCCAGATGCCCTGGCGGTCGGTGTGGCGGTAGATGGCCACGTCGCCACTGCCCGGCGCGAAGCCCTCCTGGCGCGCCCAGGCCGTTATGGCGGCGATGTCGCCCCGCTCCAGCGGCCGGATCTGCAACACGGGGTGCCTGGCTGCTTGGCCACCCCACGCTGCCGGCGCCGCTGCCGCTCGGCAACACCGGCCTTGCGTAGCGTTGGTCGATGGCGAAGCTGCGGGCCCTGGCGATCGGGCTGATCCTGGCCACAAGCCCTCTGCAGACCAGCGCTGCGGGGGCAACTCCGGTGCTGCGGGTGGGGGTAGCCGATGGCTCCCAGCCCTGCTCCTACCGGGAGCAGGGCAGCTGGAGCGGCCTGGCGGTGGAGCTGTGGCAGCGGGTTGCCGATCAGGAGCGGCTGCCCTATTTGCTGGTGCCGGGGGAGAGCGCGGCGGAGCTGCTGGCGGCCACCCGGCGGGGCGAGCTGGATGTGGCGATCGGTTGCCTCACCGTGTCGCCGGAGCGGGTGAGCAGCACGCGCTTCTCGCTGCCCTTCCAGGAATCGGGCCTGGGCGTGATGGTGCCGCGCAACCGGCTGGATCTGGGGATGTCGCTGCTGCAGTCGCTGCTGTCGCCCGACCTGATCCGGCTGCTGCTGGTGTATGTGGTGCTGATCGCGCTGCTGAGCGTGGCCCTGTGGCGGGTGGAGCGCGGCGGCAGCCGGCCAGCGGAGTGGGCGGCGGGCCGGCGGCGCAGCTTCGCGCTGATCTTCCAGGTGCTGGCCACCGGGCCCGGCACCAACACGCTGGCGGTGACCGCGCGCGGCCATGGCGTGCTGCTGCTGGCCTACCTGGTGCGGATCGTGAGCGCCTCGCTGCTGGTGAGCTTCGTGACGATCAACGTGGTGCGCGGCACCCAGGACACGGCCAGTGATCCGCTGCGCAACCTCAACGACCTGGCGGGCCGGCGGGTGGCGGTGCGGCAGGGCAGCGTGAGCGACGACCTGCTGCGGGCCCGCAACAGTGCCGGCCTGCTGCCGGCGATCCAGCTGCGCGAACTGAAGCGCGTGCCCGATGCCGTATCCCTGCTGGCCGATGGCGCGGTGGATGCGGTGATGGCCGACACCATCCAGCTCGACTACCTGTTGGGCCAGCTGCGCCAGCAGCGCTATGCGCTGGCCCTGCGCGACATCCATCCCCAGTCGCAGGCGTTCGCCTTCGCGCCCAGCCTCAGCGAGAGCGTGGCCGACCGCATCAACGTGGCCCTGGGCCAGCTCAAGCGCGACGGCGTGGTGACCCAGCTGCGCAAGCAGGCGCTGGAGAAGCCATAGCCATAGCCAGTTGCCATCGCCAGCGAGGCCAACTCCGCTGCGTGCGTGAATGCATCAGCGCCTGCAGCAGGTGCTCTGGCAGGCGCACGGCCGCTCGGTGCTAACGCAGGCTTTCGCCAATCCCCCACCAGAACAGAGCCCGTTCCTGTTCCACCCGGGGCCGCAGTGCCATCACCTCGCGCTGGGCTGTCGGGTTGTCGCGGCAGAGATCCAGCACCATCTGCTCGGCCAGCGCACCATGCTGATCGCCATCCAGATCGATATGTCGATCCAGATACCAGGCCAGGATTGGTGCCTGAAGGTCGGCTGCGGTCAGTTGTTGCCGCAGTTGTCGGAACAGGGCTGGCACCAGCTGTTCGCGCCCGTAGCAGAAAGCCGCTGCCAGCAGGTGCGTTTGGCCGGAACGGATCAGCGCCTGCGTGCTGGCCATGAACCGGCGTGACGGGGCCGGGATCGCCGGGTGGGCCAGGGCGACCGCCAAACCCTCGCGTGCCGCCAGGGCGACCACGGCTCGAATGGCTGCCGTATCGGCACCGATCTCCTCCATGGCCAGGAGATAGATCTCGAAATGGCTGAGCTGGCAAGGCCCGCCGCACTGTTCCGGAAGCCAGTCGCTCTCCTCTTCGCGCACCATCTGGGCGATCAGCGCGACCGCCTGGGGATGCCCTGCACTCGACAGCTGCTGCTGCAGAGCCTTCAGCAGCAACGTGAAATCCCAGACGGCGTAGACATGGTGCTGCATGAACTGCTGCAGCTGATCCATGGTCTGAATGCGGAGCGATTCAGCCATCACCTTGGGCATCACCGTTGGCATCGCCGTGGGCATGTCAGAGACCCAGTTCGGTGAGGCCCGGGAAATCGTCCGGACGGGGGCCATCTCCCCAGAGGAACAGCCGCTCACTGGCTTGGATCGGCACATCGTTGATGCTGGCTTCACGGCGTCGCATCAGACCCGTTTCCGAAAACTCCCAGTTTTCGTTGCCATGAGAGCGGAAAAAGTTGCCGGAATCATCATGCCATTCATATTGGAATCGAACGGCGATGCGATTGTCGCTGTAAGCCCAGACTTCCTTGATCAGTTTGTAATCCAACTCCTTGGCCCATTTCCGCTCCAGAAACTCGATGATCTGTTCGCGACCCTCAATGAATTCGCTGCGATTCCGCCAGCGGCTGTCTTCTGTATAGGCCAGGGCCACGGCCGATGGATCCTTGCCGTTCCAGGCATTTTCAGCCATTCGTGCTTTTTGGATGGCTGTTTCGAGCGTGAAGGGAGGAAACGGGGGCTTGCTGCTCATGGCTGTTGGTGAAACGACTCTGGGGCTGGAGTGGGGTGCTGGCCTTTGGGGCTGGAGATCAGGCGGGGCTGGAGCCGATCTGCACGTGCTCGCTGGTGTTGTATCTGGCGATGCTGCGCTGCAGTTTCAGCGCCTCTTCGTCTGTGCGCGTGCAGGCAAAGCCGTAGCGGGCACGCACCCGTTCGGAGGCTTCTCTGAGGGCAGCAAGGCCCTTCTGCTCCAGCTCGGCGATACTCAGGGTTTCGCCCGGTTTGAGATACTCATACACCACGGTGGATGGTGAATAGAACGGGCTGATTTCGCCATCGGGCCAATGGAGTTCAAGAACAACTTCCGGCATGGGGGTGGGGTCTACTGGCGATGTGTCGGTGGGCGTGGATGTCGCGACGGGCTAGGGGCCAAGGGCCGCGTGGAAGCCCGTGAGGGGTCCGCCGGCATCCCAGAGCTGCTCCTGCTGCTGATCACTGATCAGCCACACGCCGCCCACCTGCTGGCTGAAGCGCCCGATCGGGCAGCAGATCAGCTGGCGGTATGGAGCCACCAGCCGCTGCAGCTCGCTGAGCCTGTCGGGCCGCACCGCCAGCAGGAAGCCGAAGCTTGGAAAGCAGCTGAGCCATGCCAGTTCATCAACCCCCGGCGGACGCACCACGGCATCGCGCTCGATCGCGATGCCCAGGCCAGAGGCCTCGCTGAACA
>JBILDP010000085.1:0-8488 GCA_044352535.1 Prochlorococcaceae cyanobacterium | reverse complement strand
TGTTGTCGCCGGCGAGCCGCAACCGCTTGAGCACGAAGCGGGCCTCGGCCTCCTCCTGGAGCTGCTCGGCCACGAACCAATCGAGCATGGCGGTGGCCGTGCGCTCGCTCTTGCTCTCCGCCAGGCCATAGAGGCGGTTGATCGAGGCGGTCACGCCTTTCTCCATCGTGTACACCTGGTCGAAGAGCTCCTGCAGCGAGGCCCAGCTGCGCTCTGGTGCCTCCACCGTGGGCAGCTCCACGGTCTCGTCGCAGTCGACCAGGTAGGCGATCATCCGGGCCGCATGGCCCCGCTCCTCATCGCTCTTTTCGAGCATGTACTGGGAGAAGCCCGCCAGGTCCTTCTCGCGCAGCCAGATCGACATGGCCAGGTAGGTATGGCTTGCCTGGAATTCAGAGGCCAGGTGGTCGTTGATCGCTTTGGTGAGTTCTTTCATGTCTGTGGGCGGGGAATGGAGTTCAACACCATCACAGTTCAATGCTGACTGAGCAAGGGAAAAGCCGCTCGCCTGAACCGGTGCCATTTGCTACGCAGAGCGGTGCCCGCCACAGGCAATACGGCGATCGGACAACTCCACGCCGAAACGTGCAAACAAGATCACACCGCTGTATGGAAGCCAGAAGCAAGTGCCCCCTCGCCTTTCTTTTCGTGTGCTCCGAGCGGCCATGGCGACGTCGCCCTGCGTCGCACGCTGATCTCACCGAGCTGCGCGACTGGTGCGTGGCCCGCATTTCGAAGCTCTCACGGGCCGGCAAGAACCGGTCAGCCCGGGCCCTCACTGCCGAACAGCTGGAGCTGCTGGAGGCCGTGAACCGCCGCCAGATGCCCTGGATGTTGCTCGAAGCTGACGGCTGATCAGCCGCCCCGCAGATGCTGCAGCTGGGCTTCCAGGCGCTGACGCAGGCGGTTCTGGACCAGGGCGCAGAGGTCCAGCACCAGCTGGTCGTCAGCCCGATAGATCAGCCGCACGCCATCGCGCTCGCAGCTCACCAGCCCGGCCCGGAGCAGCTGGCCCAGCTGGCGGCTGATGTGCGACTGACTGAAGCCAGTCGCTTCCATCAGGCTCGCTACATCCATCGGCCCCTGTTTCAGATGGCAGAGCAGCTGCAGCCGTGCCGGCTCACTCAGCAGCCGGAAAAACTGGCCAAACTCCTCCAGCAGCTGGGGGCTGGGCATCCCCATCGGAGCCAGAGCGGAATCGTCCTTTACACAGTCGGCCTTTGCTGGGTCAGTCTTTGCAAGGTCGGCTTTCCCCGACGCGCGTGGAGCCTTGGTGCTGACGGCCATGGCAGCCACCCATCTATGACGGTGCACGCATTATGCCGGACACGCTTCTGCAGGCATGGCTTCCGACCGGCCGCACCCGGCGACCAGCGAACGCCGCAATGTCAAGGCTGATCATGCTCGCAGCCAATTGGCGGAATCACACTTGAGTCACGGCCAAGGGAGACTCACGGTGGCTCCAGCTCATGGCCAGCACCGCAGCCATCAGCGCCTGCTGACCCTCGTCGTTGGCCTGCTGCTCGCGATGGCCACGCTTGCCGCACACGCGTCAACCAAGGCCCGGGGCCCGGTGCTGCACGTCTATGTGAGGGAGGGCTGCCCCCACTGCGCCGCCGCCGAGGCCTATCTGGGTGATCTGCAGCGGAGTACACCCAAGCCACCATGGGAGCTGCGGCTGCATCGGCTGGAGGCTGATCCCCAGGCCCTGACTGACCTCCAGGCGATCAGTCGCCGGGCCGGTATCCGCACGCCTGGGGTGCCCACCTTCGTGATCGGTGCCACGGTGCTGGTGGGCTTCGACGGTCCGGGGGGCGTGGGGCGCCAGCTGGAGGAGCTGCTGCGGCAGCAGCAACAAGAGCTGAGAGCCGAAGGGCTGATCCGGGCAGGCCCCCTGGGCCAGCTCGGTGCCACCCATCTGGGGCTGCCGTTGTTCACCCTGGCACTGGGCCTGCTCGATGGCTTCAACCCCTGCGCCATGTGGGTGCTGCTGTTTCTCCTGTCGCTGCTGGTGCACTGGCGCGACCGCAGGCGCCTGGCTCTAGTGGCCGGCACCTTCGTGCTGGTGAGCGGGGCGGTGTACTACGCCTTCATGGCCGCCTGGCTGAATGTGTTTCTGGTGCTGGGGCTGAGCCGCCAAATCCAGCTGCTGCTCGGCGCGGTGGCCCTGGTGGTCGGCGCGGTGAACCTGGGGGATGCCAGCCGCCCCAGCCAGGGCTACACCCTGGCAATTCCGGCAGGGGCCAAGCCGGGGCTGTATGCACGCATGCGTGGCGTGCTGCAGAGCCGGGGCCTGGCTCCGGCGCTGGCGGGAGTGGCTCTGCTGGCGCTGGTGGTGAATCTGGTGGAACTGCTCTGCACAGCCGGCCTGCCGGCGCTCTACACGGCTGTGCTGAGCCAGCAGGCGCTGCCAGCCTGGGGCCACTACAGCTACCTGGCCCTCTACATCCTGGGCTACATCGCCGACGACGCCCTGATGGTGGGCTTGACGGTCTGGGCCCTGGGTAACCGGCGACTCAGCCCAGCGGCCGGTCGGCGCCTCAAGCTGCTCAGCGGCGGCGTGATGCTGAGCCTGGGGCTGGTGTTGCTGCTGCGCCCAGGCTGGCTGATCTGAGCGAGCGCTGCAGGCAGGCCGCAGGAATGGCCAGTTGCCGTTCACTCCAGTGGGCCAGCAGGGCGGCCAGCAGGCTGGAGCGATCACCGCGCAAACGGAGCATGGCTGGTGAAGCAGAGGTCACGTGCATGCTCTGCCCACTCGCATTGAGGTCGTGAGCTGGATGCCACAGGCCCAGGCAACCGATGGCACAGGCAGCTGTGCCGAGACCTCCCTAGGACCGTTGCCAGAGGGCGAGCCACTCGTTGTCGCGTTCGGGCTGTGATCCCTGGGCCGGCTCCCAGACCCGCCGCTGCAGGCCGGCCGCCGTGAACTGCTGCTCCAGCTCGGCGGCCTCACTGCCCCAGGGGGGCCCGCCCGGGCGGCTGTGGCACCAGAACAGGCCCAGCAGCCAGCCACCCGGGGCCAGCAGCCGCATCACCACCTCCAGGTAGGCGGGGCGCCGGGCGGGGTCGATGGCGCAGAAACAGGTGTGCTCCAGCACCCCCTGCAGGCTGCCCGGCCCGATCCCCGCCGCCTCCAGCGCCGCCGCATCGAAGAGATCGGCCTGGAGCCAGCGCAGCTCCGGCAGCTCGGTGCCATGAAGCTCGCGGGCCCGGGCGATCGCCTCAGCACTGAAGTCGAGCCCGATGGCGGTGAAGCCGAGCTCCACCAGCAGGGCCGCCTCATGGCCGCGGCCACAACCCGGCACTAATACGCGCCCCGGCGGCAGCGGCCGGCGTGGATCCGCCCGCAGAAACTGCTCGAGCGGCGGGGAGGGCCGGCCCAGCTCCCAGCCATCGGCACCCTCGCGGTAGCGCTGGTCCCAGGGGGCCGAATCCGACACGGACCTTTCACACGGTGAGGACAACTTTAAGGCCACTTTCAACAGATCTGCAGTGATGCACTATGCGCAGCAGCCGGCAAAGCCAGCTTGCCGATAAGCACAAGTACCCATTGCCAAAGCCGCTAACCCGGAATGACTATGAGTTGGTCAATCAAAGATCACCCATGACAGTCATCACCCGTGTGCCCCAGGTCACCTTCAAGACCCGGGTGCGCGATGAATCGGTTCCCGGCCCCAACCCCTACCGCTGGCAGGACCTGACCAGCGACGAAATCTTCAGCGGCCGCAAGGTGGTGCTGTTTGCCCTGCCCGGCGCCTTCACCCCAACCTGCTCCTCCAACCACCTGCCCCGCTACGAGGAGCTCTACGAGGAGTTCCGCGCCCACGGCGTGGATCAGATCATCTGCCTGTCGGTGAACGACGCCTTCGTGATGTTCCAGTGGGGCAAGCAGGTGGGCGCCAGGAACGTGTTCCTGCTGCCCGATGGCAACGGCGAATTCACCCGCAAGATGGGGATGTTGGTCGACAAGTCGAACCTGGGCTTCGGCCAGCGCTCCTGGCGCTACTCGATGCTGGTGAACGACGGCCAGATCGAGAAGGTGTTCGCCGAACCCGATTTCGGCGACAACTGCCCGCTCGATCCCTTCGAGGTATCGGACGCCGACACGATGCTGGCCTATCTCAAGGGCACAGAGCCCGAGGGCGTGACCCAGCCCCGGCGTGAGTTTGAGGGCTGATCCAGGCAATCCATCAGGGGCCGGCAGCGCCATGCAAGGCCGCCACCGCCGCCGGCCCGGCCACCAGCTCGACGAAGTCTCCAGATTCCAGTGGTGCTGCAAGCGCCAACGGCAATTCAGCCCTGGGGCGGGGCTCCAAGCCAGCCAGATCAAACTGGGCCGAGCTGGCCGGCAGGATGGCCTCGCCGGCCGGCACCAGCTCGGCACTGCAGTTGGCCAGCTCCCAGGCGCCACCAAGGCCGTCGCGCAGCTGCAGCGTCTTGCTGTGATCGAGCCGCAGACGGCCTGAGCGGTCGGTGAGCCGCAGACGCAGTCCAGGTGAATAGGCCGGATCAACCTGCTCCAGCAGGGTGAGCGACCAGGGGCGCCCGGCCTGATCCTGCAGCGTCCAGCGCTGGGGCTCCAACGCCTGCCCAGCACCTGGGACCAGCAGCAAAGCCCCGAGCGACAGGGCCAGCAGCCCAAGCCAGACCCCCCGCCGCCAGGGACGCCGCCAAGGCTGAACAGAAACACCCATCACCAGACCCTCCAGCTCATACGTTTTAACGCTACCGTTGTATGCGGGTGAGAGGTGCTTCTCTTCACCCGTCCACACAGTTCTCATAGCCATGACCACGACCTCCCTTGCCCCCTCCAGGGGCGGCTCTTGGGAGTCCTTCAAGGACTGGATCACCTCCACCAACAACCGCCTCTACATCGGCTGGTTCGGCGTGCTGATGATCCCCACCCTCCTGGCGGCCGCCACCTGCTTCGTGATCGCCTTCATCGCCGCGCCGCCCGTCGACATCGACGGCATCCGCGAGCCGGTGACCGGCAGCCTGCTCTACGGCAACAACATCATCACCGCCGCGGTGGTGCCCAGCTCCAACGCCATCGGCCTGCACTTCTACCCCATCTGGGAAGCCTCAAGTCTCGATGAGTGGCTCTACAACGGCGGCCCCTACCAGCTGATCATCTTCCACTTCCTGATCGGCATCTACGCCTATCTCGGCCGCGAGTGGGAACTCAGCTACCGCCTCGGCATGCGCCCCTGGATCGCCGTGGCCTACAGCGCACCCGTGGGTGCCGCCACCGCCGTGCTGCTCGTGTATGCCATCGGCCAGGGGTCCTTCTCCGACCCCATGCCCCTCGGAATCTCCGGCACGTTCAACTTCATGCTGGTGCTCCAGGCTGAACACAACGTGTTGATGCACCCCTTCCACATGCTCGGCGTGGCAGGCGTGTTCGGCGGCAGCCTCTTCTCCGCCATGCACGGCTCCCTCGTGACCTCCTCTCTGGTGCGCGAAACCACGGAAGCTGAATCCCAGAACAGGGGCTACAAATTCGGCCAGGAGGAAGAGACCTACAACATCGTGGCCGCCCACGGTTACTTCGGCAGGCTCATCTTCCAATACGCCTCCTTCAACAACAGCCGCAGCCTGCACTTTTTCCTGGCTGCCTGGCCCGTTGTCGGCATCTGGTTCGCCACCCTGGCGATCATCAGCTTCTCCTTCAACGTGAATGGTTTCAACTTCAACCACTCCGTGCTCGATCACCAGGGCCACGTGATCAACACCTGGGCCGATATCCTCAACCGCGGCGGCCTGGGCATTGAGGCCATGCACGAGCGCAACGCCCACAACTTCCCGCTCGATCTTGCAGCCGTTCCATCCGAACCCGTGGCCCTGCAGACAGCTGCGATCGGTTAGTGAGGCTTTGAACCTCACCCAGCTTGATCCCACCTAGCGCTGCAAATACTTTTAAAGCTGCAAACACTCCTGGTGCTGCAGATCTGCACCAGATCTCCTGGGCCTGGGTCACTCCAGGCCCTTCCTCTTTTCACTGTTGAACTCAAGTCTCGCGGGAGCCACTCCATGCCCAAAGTTGTGAGCTTTGTGCATCCGCTGCTGATGTGGGTGCTACTTGGCCTCATGCTCTATTCCGGCTATCTCGGTCTCAAGGCCAGTCAGATCCGCAAGGTGGACGCGACCGAGCGCAAGGCCATGATCCCGCTGCGCTACGGCCAACGCCACGCGGCCCTGGGAAGATGGATCGTGGCCCTCACCCTGCTCGGCAGCTTCGGCGGCATGGCTGTCACCTACATCAACAACGGCAAGCTTTTTGTGGGCCCCCACCTGATCGCCGGCGGGGGCGTCACCCTGCTGGTGCTGGCCACCGCATCCCTTGGCCCTGCCCTGAAGAAAGGCCAAGACTGGGCCCGCGGCCTGCACATGGGGCTCAATAGCCTGATCCTGTTGCTGTTTGGCTGGCAGGCGATCACCGGCATCGCCATCGTCAACAAGCTGCTCAGCGCCTGATCAACGGGCGGCCTGCGCCGCGAATGCGGGAGGTGGGGCGCACTTCACCGTGCTCGCAAATCACCTGAACGAAGCATCAACGAGTCGGGCGCAGAGATAAACGCTCACGGGCCAGCAGGCACTTGACTGACACTGCAATCACATCATCATGATACAAGGATCACCCAATGACTGACATCAGTGCCCTTGCCCCTGCCGGCGACGATCGGGTCCCCGATCCCGCCCGCCGCCAACTGCTCAACCTGATCACCTTGGGCGCCGCCGCAGGCTGCCGGTGGCGCCGCCGGCGTGCTGGCCCGCGATGAACTCGGCAACCCGATTTCCGCCAGCGGCTGGCTGCGGGACCACACACCCAGCGAGCGCAGCCTCGTGCAGGGACACAAGGGAGACCCCACCTACCTCATCGCCACCGGCGACAACGCCATCGGCAACTACGGCATCAATGCCATCTGCACCCACCTCGGTTTTGTGGTGCCCTGGAACGAAGCAGCCGGCAAATTCATCTGCCCGTGCCATGGCAGCCAATACGACGAGGCCGGCCAGGTGGTGCGCGGTCCAGCCCCGTTGTCGCTCGCCCTGGCCCACGTGCAGGTTGACAACGACCAGGTGCTGCTCAGCCCCTGGTGGGTCTGAGCGAGGCGGTGCCGGGAAGCCGAGTCACGGACTGTGACCAGTGCAACACGTGCCAGATCGTGCTGCCTACGGTCCAGAAAGCGCTGCAGATCGCTGCCCGGCGACCATGACCGAACTCGGCAAGTGCCCCTTCAACCACGGCTCCACGTCGATGCCGGTCGCTGGGCGGGGCCCCTCGCCCCGTGAGTGGTGGCCCCAGCAACTCAACCTCGGGATCCTGCACCAGCACAGCCCGGCCTCCAATCCCCTGGGCGAGGCGTTCAACTACGCCGAGGCGTTCAGCCAGCTCGACTACCACGGCCTCAAGCGCGACCTGATCGCGCTGATGACCGACTCCCAGGAGTGGTGGCCGGCCGACTGGGGCCACTACGGCGGCCTGTTCATCCGCATGGCCTGGCATAGCGCCGGCACCTATCGCACCGCCGATGGCCGGGGCGGCGGCGGCACGGGCAACCAGCGCTTCGCGCCGATCAACAGCTGGCCCGACAACGGCAACCTCGACAAGGCCCGCCGCCTGCTGTGGCCGATCAAGCAGAAATACGGCAACCAGATCTCCTGGGCCGACCTGATGATCCTGGCCGGCAACTGCGCCCTCGAATCGATGGGGCTGCGCACCTTCGGCTTCGGTGGCGGTCGCGCCGACATCTGGCAACCCGAGGAAGACATCTACTGGGGCAACGAAAAAACCTGGCTGGGCGATGAGCGCTACAGCGGCGATCGCCAGCTGGAAAACCCGCTGGCGGCGGTGCAGATGGGCCTGATCTACGTGAACCCCGAGGGCCCGAACGGTGTGCCGGATCCGGTGGCGTCGGGCCGCGACGTGCGCGAGACCTTCGCGCGCATGGCGATGAACGACGAGGAGACCGTGGCGCTCACCGCCGGCGGTCACACCTTCGGCAAGGCCCACGGCGCCGGCAGCGCCGAGCTGGTGGGCCCCGCTCCCGAGGGGGCGCCACTGGAGGAGATGGGTCTGGGCTGGCACAACCGCCACGGCAGCGGCAAGGGGGCCGACGCCACCACCAGTGGCATCGAGGGCGCCTGGAAACCCAACCCCAACCGCTGGGACATGGGCTACTTCGACATGCTGTTCGGCTACGAGTGGGAGCTGATCAAGAGCCCCGCCGGCGCCTGGCAGTGGCAGGCGAAAGACTGCCGCGAGGAGCACCTGATCCCCGATGCCCACATCCCCGGGCTCAAGCACCCGCCGATGATGACCACGGCGGATCTGTCGCTGCGCTTCGATCCGATCTACGAGCCGATCTCGCGCCATTTCCACCAGAACCCGGAGGCCTTCGCCGACGCCTTCGCCCGCGCCTGGTTCAAACTCACCCACCGTGACATGGGGCCCAGGCCCCTCTACCTCGGCCCCGAGGTGCCGGCC
>JBILDP010000004.1:0-27491 GCA_044352535.1 Prochlorococcaceae cyanobacterium | reverse complement strand
CGCCTTGAGCCAGGCGCTCCGCTGGGTTCACAGAACAACCCGGTTCTTCAGAATGGCGATGTGATCGTGGTTGCTCGCAACGGCTGGACGTCATTCAATCAGCGCCTGTCCCAAGCTGTGGAGCCCTTGGGACCGCTGCTCAACGCCGCTTCGCTTTACAACATCCTCAGACAGGGGCCCTAAACCAGCTTCAATGGCCATGGCCTGACAGTCATCAGGCCATGGCCAATCCAGAATGTTGCCAGGCTGATTGGTTCTCCCGGTCCCCGTTCGTCAGATTCCCAGTCGCTGCCAGATCACGTTCAGATTGGCCTGATGCACCTCAGTGGCGAAGCACTCGGCGAGCTGCCCTGAGCCAAGCCGGCTGGTCACATCGGGATCGGTCTCCAGGTTGGCTCGGAAATCGCCGCCTTCGGAGTTCCAGGCGGTGTGGGCGTGGCGCTGCACGATCCGGTAGGCGTCTTCGCGGCTGATGCCGCTCTCCACCAGAGCCAGCAGCACCCGCTGGCTGAACACCACGCCGCCGTACACGTTCATGTTGCGCGCCATGTTGGCGGGGTACACACCCAGGCCTTTCACCACATCGGTCATCTCCCGCAGCATGAAGTGGAGCGTGGCCGAGCAGTCGGGCAGCATCATCCGCTCCACCGAGCTGTGGCTGATGTCGCGCTCGTGCCAGAGGGCACAGTTTTCCAGGGCTGCCACCACATAGCTGCGCAGCACCCGGGCCAGGCCGCTGATGCGCTCGGAGCGGATCGGGTTGCGCTTGTGGGGCATGGCCGAGCTGCCCTTCTGGCCCTTGGCGAAGTTCTCCTCCACCTCGAGCACATCGGTGCGCTGCAGGTTGCGGATCTCGGTGGAGAAGCGCTCCAGAGCGGCGCCGACCAGCGCCAGGGTCTGCACGTATTCGGCGTGGCGATCGCGGGCGATCACCTGGGTGCTGGCGGTGTCGGGCACAAGGCCGAGCTTGGCGCAGGCGATCTCCTCCACCCGCGGGTCGGTGTTGGCGTAGGTGCCCATGGCTCCGGAGATCTGGCCCACGCTCACCACCCCCTCCAGGCGCTCGAGGCGCTCGCGGTTGCGCTCCACCTCCGCCAGCCAGCCGGCCAGCTTGAAGCCGAAGGTGATCGGCTCGCCGTGGATGGCGTGGCTGCGGCCGATCATGACCGTGGCTTTGTGTTCACGCGCCAGGGTGCGGATGGCATCGGCGAGTTTGTCGAGTTCACCCCGCAGCAGCCCCACCGAGGCCTTCATCTGCAGGGCCAGGCCGGTGTCGAGCACATCGGAGCTGGTCATGCCCACATGGATGTGGCGGCCGGCATCGCCCACGTGCTCGTTCACGTTGGTGAGGAAGGCGATCACGTCGTGACGCACCTCGGCCTCGATCTCGAGGATGCGCTCCACGCTGAAGGCGGCCTTCTCCTTGATCGTGGCCACCGCCTCAGCCGGCACCCGGCCCAGTTCGCAGTTGGCCTCGGTGGCGGCGATCTCCACATCCAGCCAGCTCTGGAACTTGGCCTGCTCGCTCCAGATGGCGCCCATCTCGGGCAGGGTGTAACGCTCGATCAAGGCCGCTGCGGCTCACAATCCCCCCAATGTATGGGGCGCCGGGATCAGGCCCGGGGCGCAAGGTCGTGCAGGGCTTGCGCGCGGCTCAGGCGTGGCTTAGGCGGCTGCCGTCAGCCGCCGATGCTCCACTTCCCACTGCACCAGGCTGCCCCAGGCCTGTTGGCGTACCCAGCAGCGGCCGCCGCGGCAGGCGATCAGCTGGAATGGGGGAAGGTCGGTGGGTTGGTTGCGCAGTCGCACGAAGGTGCCTGGGCGCAGGAGCTCAAGCACGCTGGCCTTGCCTGAGCCGTTGTCTGACCCCTTTTCTGAGTTGTAACGGGACGGGGCCATGGCGGCTGGTGTCAGGGGTGCCCCGGTCGGGCGATGGGGTCATCCTCTGGTGGCTTTGGTGCCACTGCGAACTTCCTTGGACTTTGTTCCGATTCCCGTGTGGTTTGATCACAAAGGGGAATCCCCATCCGGTGATCCCCCGATCTGGACGCCGCGTTCTGGGAGTCCGCCCGATGGCCCGCAAGCAACGTCTGGATCTTGAACTGGTGGCACGGGGCCTCGCGGTCAGCCGGCAGCAGGCCCAGCAATTGATCCGTGCGGGTCGGGTGCGCAGCGGCGATCGTGTGCTCGACAAACCTGGCACCGAGGTGGCGCCGGAGTTGGTGCTTGCGGTGCAGCACCCGCCCCGCTTCGTGTCGCGCGGCGGCGAGAAGCTGGCACGGGCCCTGGAGTCGTTCCCGATCGCGGTGGCCGGCCGCGTGTGCCTGGATGGCGGCATTTCCACGGGTGGCTTCAGCGATTGCCTGCTCCAGCACGGCGCCGCCCGGATCTATGGAATTGATGTGGGGTATGGCCAGACGGCCTGGAGCCTGCGCAGCGATCCGCGGGTTGTGTTGCGCGAGCGCACCAACCTGCGCCACCTCACGCCAGAGACCCTTTACGGGGAAGGGGAGCCGCGGCCGGATCTGGCGGTGGCGGATGTGTCGTTCATTGCTCTCGAGCTGGTGCTGCCGGCGCTCGTGCAGTTGCTGGCGCCAGGTGTGGCGGCGGATCTGGTGCTGCTGGTGAAGCCCCAGTTCGAGGTGGGCCGCGATCGGGTGGGCAAGGGGGGCGTGGTGCGCGACCCGGTCGCTCACGTGGATGCGATCCACGGCGTGATCGCCGCTGCAGGGGCCCTGGGTCTCGAAGCCTGGGGCCTGGTGGCCTCGCCGATCACAGGCCCCGCCGGCAATCACGAATATCTGCTATGGCTGCGCCAGTCGCCGCCGGATCGGGCCGAGGCCTGGTCTGCCCAGGTCACTGTCGAACAGATTGAAGCCCTGGTGGCCAGCACGCTGACCCCCAGGGCTGGACGGGAGGGCTGAGGGTCCCCAACCCTTGGTTAGAAGGCGCGGGCTCAGATCGCGCCAGCGTCGCGGTCGCCGGTGCGGATCCGGATCACGGCGTCGATCGTGCTCACGAAGATCTTGCCGTCGCCGATCTCACCGGTGCGTGCGGCGTCCTGAATGGCACTGATCACGGTGTCGACCTTGCTGTCTTCCACAACGATCTCGAGCTTGAGTTTCTGGAGGAACTCGACCGTGAACTCAGAACCGCGGTAGCGCTCCACCTGGCCCTTCTGGCGGCCGAAGCCACGCACCTCGCTCACGGTCATGCCAACGATGCCCGCATTCACCAGCGCGATCTTGACGTCTTCGAGCTTGAACGGACGAATGATGGCCTCGACTTTTTTCATGGCAGCAGCTGGGCTGATGGAGATGGGCTGGAGGGGAGTCTCTCAGGAAATCCCAAGGGAATGAACCTGGCTGGGGCGAGGCCCCAACAATTGGGATGGCTCCATTAGGCCCGAGCCCACGGGTTGCCGTCGTAGCCATTGCTACCAGGAGGTGCTGCCTAGGATCGCCGTTTGGCCAGAACGCCTCCATGACCGCCAAGCAGGCAGCCATCCAGCCTGGCTCCGACCAGACGCATACGCCGCTCTACGGCGAGCGGGCGATCGCCGAGGCGGAGCTGATCTGCTTTGACAATCCCAGGCCCGGGAGGCCTTATGAGGTGGCCATCACCCTGCCGGAGTTCACGTGCAAGTGCCCGTTTTCGGGCTATCCCGACTTCGCCACCCTGCGCCTGCTGTACCAGCCGGGCCCGCGGGTGATGGAGCTCAAGGCCATCAAGCTCTATGTGAACAGCTACCGCGACCGCTCGATCTCCCATGAGGAGGTGGCCAACCGCATCCTCGACGACTTCGTGGCGGCCTGCGATCCGGTGTGGATGCAGCTGGAGGCCGACTTCAACCCTCGCGGGAATGTGCACACCGTGGTGCGTGTGAGCCACGGCACGCGCCAACCCTGTTAGAGCTCGGCCGGGTTAGAGCTCGGCCAGCAGTGCGGGCAGTTCCCGCGCGAAAGCGGTGAGGTTGCGGTTGCAGAGGCCGGCCACGTGCAGCTGGCCCGCCTCCACCACCGCCCACAGCTGACGGGTGGCGATCAGGCTGAGGCCGCCGCCGAGCAGGGCAATCGCGAAGCCCGCATACACCAGTGGTACGCCCGGGTCGCGCTTGAGCAGGATGCCGCTGGCCGGCAGCACGCTCGCCACCCGCACAGGCAACTCCTTGACCGACCCCGCTTCACCGCCCACCGGCAGCTGGGCCACCAGCTGGCCGTCGGCGCCGTAGACATCCACCGGCCCCTGCTCGCTGCTGAGACTGAGCAGCACCGGCTCGCTGCCATCGGGGCGCGTGGGCAACACAAGGCCCCACACCTGCTCGCCCAGCTGCGGGAACGCCTGTAGCGGCAGCTGCAGCACCGGGCTGCGGCCCAGTTGCACGTTGATGGCGGCCAGGGCCCAGTCGGCCTGATAGAGGGTGATGCCGCGGAAACGCAACGGGTGGTTCACGCTGATTTCTGCGGTTTTGAGCAGCTCGGCGCCCTCGCTGCCGTCGCCCTCGAGGATGCGCAGTTGGGAGCTGAACTGCTCAGGTCGCCCAGCCGGGTCGCGCTGCACGGCGAAGGCATCGAGAGCCAGGGTGAGCTGGCTGTGGCCGCGGCTGTCGAGCAGCTCCAGGCTGCGGCCAGGAGCCAGGAACTGTTCCTGGCGCTGCCCACCCAGGGAGCCCCAGGCGGCGCCCAGCATCAGCACCACGAGGCCGGCATGCACCAGCAGTGGGCCAATCCGGCCCAAGAGGCCACGACGGGCGGCGAGGCGTCCCTCAGCAGGCTGAACTTGCCAGCCACCGGCGCGTAGGCGTTGCTCCAGGGCGGCCAGCTGCTGCTCGGGGCTGGCGGGGGGGAGCCCGGCGACCGGCAGGGTTTCGGCCACGCTCAGCTTGCTGAGCTGGCGGGCGGAGCGGTAGTCGATCCAGCGCAGCGCGGCCTGCAACGCTGGCCATTGGCGACGCCAGCTGCACAGCAGCAGCGACAGGGCCAGCCAGGCCATCAGCGCCAGAAACCAGCCGCTCGAATACACGTGGTCGAGCTGGAGGCCCAGGACGCCGTCGGCCTGCAGAACCCCCAACCAGGGGGTGGCGTCGTAGAGCTGGTGGTAGAGACCTTCTGGCTCCCGCTGGGGGATCACGGTGCCGATGCCGCTGGCAACGGCGATCAGCACCAGCAGGCCGATCGCCAGTCGCAGATCGGACATCCAGCCCGCCAGTCGCTGCAACCCTTTCATGTCAGGTTCGCCACCAGGGTGAGAACCCCGGTCGTGAGCAGCACCACGCCGCTGATCGGTGGCACCCACTGGCCCAGTGAACGCAGGCGCAGCAGGCCGGGCAGGCAGGCCGCGGCGGTGCCGGCCAACAGCAGGGGCACCACCTGGCCCGCGCCGAAGCTCGTGAGCAGCACCATCCCCACCAGAGGGCGGCCGTGCTGGGCCATCCAGCCCAGTAGCACGGCCAGCACCGGGGTGGTGCAGGGGGTTGCGGCCAGGCCGAAAGCCAGGCCAGCTGCGAGAGGCGCCAGGGGGGTGGGAACACGCCGGCGCCAGCGCTCTGGATCGGGACCCGCCGGCAGGGGCAGCCGCAGCAGGCCCAGCAGGTTGAGGCCCATCAACAGGGCCAGCAGGGCAACCAGGGTTGGGATCAGGCCAGGGATCTGGCCGTAGATGCGGCCCAACAGCGCGCTGGCCAGCCCCAGCAGCACGAGGGCCGACACAATACCGGCCGCAAACCAGAGGCTGCGCAGCCAGGGAGGCTGACGGTGTGGCCGGGGGGTGGGGCCTGCATCGGTCTGCTCGCCGAAACCTGCCAGGTAGGCCAGGGTCACGGGCAGCAGCGACAGCGAACAGGGGCCAAGGCTGGTGAGCAATCCCCCGGCAAACACCACGGCCAGGGTGGTGGGGTTGGGCGACGCCAGGGAGTGCTGCAGGAGCGCTTCACTGGCACGGGCCCATTCCCCGGTCTGGGACACCAGCTGGTCAACCAGAGGACTGAGCATGGGGCCAGCCTATCGGGCTGGCACTGCGGTTTCGGGACGGGAGCGGCGCCTGCGGGGGACTTCGGTGAGGCCCGAGCCTTCCAGCGAGCAGCGAATCAGCAAACCGCACACCAGCAGGCTGGCCATCAGGGAATTGCCGCCGTAGCTGATCAGTGGCAGCGGCAGGCCGGTGGTGGGCATGGCCCCAGTGGCCACGGCGATGTTGAGGATCGACTGGCCCACCAGCAGGGTGGTGCAGCCGATCGCGATCAGCCGTTGCTGGTTGCTTCTGCAGCCCAGGGCCACCCGCAGGCCCACGAAGCCGAAGAGCAGCAGAAACAGCAGCAGCACCACAGAACCCACATAGCCGAATTCCTCGGCGAACACCGCAAAAATGAAGTCGGTGCTCTGAATGGGCAGGTATTGGAGCTTCTGGGTCGAGAGGCCGTAGCCCTCGCCCAGCAAGCCCCCGGAGCCGATCGCCATCAGGCTCTGCACCAGTTGGTAGCCATCCCCCTGGGCATCCCGCCAGGGATCGAGGAAGGAGATCACGCGCAGGCGCTGGTATTCGTTGATGGCGATGCTGAGGATGCCCAGCGTGCCGCCTCCGGCTGCCGCGCCCAGCAGCAGCGGCAGTCCCACGCCAGCCGCCAGCGCCATCAACCAGAGCAGCAGGCCGGTGAGTGCCGCGGTGCTGAGGTTGGGTTGCTTGAGGATCAGCAGAATCAACCCGCCGAACACCCCCAGCCAAAGCAGCTTCTGGTCACTGCCGATCCGCTTCCAGTGGGCAAACAGCGCAGCGCCCTGGAGCACCACGAATGGCTTCACCAGCTCTGAGGGCTGCAGCTGAATTGGACCGATCACCAGCCAGCGGCTTGCTCCATTCACGGTGCTGCCCATCACCAGGGTGGCGGCCACTAGCAGGCAACCCACGAGCAGCGCCATCGGGGCCAGGTGCAGCCAGCGCCTCAGGCTGTTGCGGATACCCAGCCACAGCAGGCCCCAGCTGGCCGCCATCCAGATCAACTGGCGCTTCACGTAGAAGGCACCGTCGCCCATCTCCCGTTCCGCTACCCACCAGCTGGCCGAGGTGAGCACGAGCAGCCCGATGATGCTCCACAGCGCAACCAGTGCCAGCAGCAGTCTTGCCTCAGCTGGCCAGGCCTGCCAGGGCAGAGGCAACCAGCTGGCCCCGGGACGCGGCGATGGGGCCACCCGGGAACGCTGGCGGCGGGGCAGGGCGGCGGGGCGAGCCAAGGGGCTAGGCAAGTCGTCCCCATTCAGCCGTGAGAACGGGGTGGTTGTCGAGCCCCTGGTGGTCGTTCCCCTGTTTTGTCAATAAAAAAGCCCGGCGGGGGCCGGGCGATTCACGTCGAATTCAGGAGCTGAATCCGTCAGTTACCCACGTTGCGCTGGGGGCGGCCGGATGCCAGTTCCACCTTCAGGATCTTGCCGCCCTGTTTCATGATCCGCTGCTGTTCAGCGAACCAGCTCTCATAGGGCACCCACTTGGTGAAGTAGGTGTTCTGCAATTCCCGCTGGGTCCGCGATTTCTCGGGACAGGGGATGCAGGCCGTGATCTTGAAGAGGCGCATCAGTTGCCCAGACCAGAGCAGATGTAATCGAAGTAGACAGCCATTTCGCGGCCGGCATCGGGACCCACCAGACCTGCGGTGACTTCTTTCATGGCCTGGATCGACTGCACAGTGGCGCCGATGGGCACACCCAGGGAGTTGTAGGTCTCCTTGAGGCCGTTGAGCACCCGCTCGTCGAGGATCGAGGTGTCACCAGCCAGCATGGCGTAGGTGGCGTAGCGCAGGTAATAGTCGAGGTCGCGGATGCAGGCGGCATAGCGACGGGTCGTGTACATGTTGCCGCCCGGACGGGTGATGTCCGAGTACAGCAGAGCCTTGGCGACGGCTTCCTTGATGATCGTGGAAGCATTGGCGCTGATGGTGGCCGCGGCGCGCACACGCAGTTCGCCGCTGGCGAAGTACTGCTCCAGGCGGCCCATGGCGGAACCGTCGAGGTACAGGCCCTGGACGTCTGCCTGGTTGATGACGTTGGTGATCGCGTCTTGCATGAATCCGGCTGTGGTGGCGGTGAAGGAGAGGTGGGGGCAGCCTCAGGAGAGGGCGCCGATGACGTAGTCGAAGTAGAAGCCAGCCTCTTCAGCGTCGGAGCCGGTGAGCAGGCCCATGGCGGCGTTCTTCATCTCCCGCACGGCCTCGGCCATGGCGTCGAGGGGGGTGCCCAGGGAGCGATACATCTCCTTGGCGCCGATGATGCCGATCTCTTCGATCGGGGTCACATCGCCGGCGATGATCCCGTAGGTCACCAGGCGCAGGTAGTAGTCCATGTCGCGCAGGCACGACGCGGTCATCTCCTCGCCGTAGGCGTTGCCGCCGGGAGAGATGACGTCGGGGCGCTTCTGGAAAAGGGCGCCGCCGGCAGTCTTCACGATGCGCTCACGGCTCTCGCTGAGAACCTGGGCAACGCGCAGGCGCCGCTGGCCCGCAGCCGCAAAGGATTTGATCTGGTCGAGTTCGCCAGGGCTGAGGTAGCGGGCTTCGGCGTCCGCGTTGATGATCGAGTTGGAGACGATGCTCATGCAGTTCTGCCTCGAAACAAGCGGCCGCCTTGACGGAGACCGGTATCCGGTGGGTAAGGGACGGATCGACGGAGCCGATCGCCGCATCATTCTGCGCTAACGCCCGCCGGCGCCCCGGGGGCCGGTAACAGTTCTTCACGGCATTTCACCCGGTCAGATCCCTTGGGCCGCAAGGGCTCTGGCCTGCGTTGCTGTCAGTTGCAGGGTGCAGCAATTGTTAACCCTTTGCTGTTTGGAGTCGCCTCGGTGATTTCTGCTTGGTGAGCAGATTTCTGGCTTCTGATGTAAACAAATGGAAAAGCCCCCCGGTTGTGGTCCGGGAGGCTCAAATGGATGAGCAAGGGGTGTGAAACAGCCCTTGGGTGCTTTGGGCCTCAGATGGCGCCGCGCGGCGACGGGGTCAGTCCGGCATTGCCGGCGTAGAGGGCAGCCGTGCGGTTCACAGAGCTCAATGGCAGGCCGTCGCGGGTCGCCATCCCCTGGAGATAGGGCACGGTGTCCTGGCCGAAGCGGCGGGCATACTCCTCGCTGTTGAGCACCTGATCCACTGCCCCCAGCTGGCCGCTGCTGGTTCGCGCCGCCAGGAAGAGGCTGGCCTCGAGGGGCTGGGCGGCCCTTCCGAGCAGGGCCAGATAGGCAGCGTTGGCGGCCCGCAGAGGGGCCATGCGGTTGAGCCGTTGTTGGAAGAGGTCGCTGCCGGCCACCACGCCCACGAATTCGGCAACGGTGAGCTGGGCGTTGCGGAACTGCGATTCGCTGTCGCTGAGCCGCTCGGCCGCAAAGGGCACCCGACCCAGCAGCTGGCGGTAGGTGGCCTCGATCGCCTCCTGCACCTGGGTTTCGCTGGGATCACGTGGCAGTTGCACCGGCTGGCCGAGGCTGCGGCGGCGGTTGAAGCCCTGGGGCTGGCCACCTCTGAGCGCCTGAACCATGGCCGCGCCAGGCTCACGGGCCGGGCTGCTCTGCACGCCACTGCTGATGGTCTTGCTCCAACCGCCGACTGCGGTGGCGGGCAGCACGCCGGTGCCCGGAGCGGTGCTGGGCGCTGTGAAGCCTCGACCCAGGCCGGACGGGCTGGCTGGTTTCCAGCTGCGGCTGGGTGCCGGCGCGCTGCGCACACTCTCCGGTCCCTGGGGAGCAGCAACAGGTTTGGCCATCACCTGGCCGCCGGAAATCTTGGCGCTCCAGCCACCGCGGATCACCTGGCGGCCATCGGCCAGGTTGCGGGGGGTGAGTGAGCTGCCGCCGCGGAAGTCGGAGGGCGGGCTCACCTCGGGACGCTTGCGGCCGCCGGGCTCGGCGAAGGCGGCGGCGTTGAAGGGGGTGCGAAGGGCCGGCACCTGGCGGGCGTTGCGGTCGGCGGCGGTGATGAAGCGCTCGTAGGGAACGGTGTCTTCGCCGAAGGTCTCGTTGTACTCGCGGCTGTTGACCATCTGGTCAACCACCCCATAGAAGCCCTTACGGGCGGCGGTGTCGAAGTAGCTGTCGATCTCCCAGCGGCCGAAGGTTGGACGGCCGAGGAGGCGGCGATGCATCACCTCGATCGCCTTGGTGATGTAGAGGCCGCTCCAGTAACGGCGGCGGAAGGCTCCGCTGCGCGCAACTTGGCGCACGAATTCCCGCAGGCTGATGTCGCCGTTTTCCAGCTTGATCTCTTCCACCTTGTTGCGCTCACCGGCGTAGCCGGCATTGCCGAGCACCTGCACATAAACGGCGTTGATCACCGCCTGGGTGCTGCTCTCGGTGCCTCGCACGCTGGGCTGGCCGCCGCGCCGGGGCACGGAGTTGCCGCCGGTGGCGATCTGGCTGAGGCGCACCACCTTGGGACCCACGCGCCGTGGGCTGGCCTGGCGGAACTGGGGGCTGTCCATCTGACCGGGCTGGCGCATGCCGTTACCGATCAGGATCCGGCGGGTGTCGTAGGTCACCGGCGCCGGTCGGGTGGCCACGCTCGCGGTGCCGGAGGGGAAGATCGCGCCGTAGGTGAGTGCCAGCGGATCGTTGCCGCCGCCATAGGCGTGCTGGTCGGCGAAGGGCTGGCGGTAGGAGGCGTAGAGGGTGACGTACTGGGGGGCGCCTTCGAAGGGGGCACTGAAGCGGAACAGCTTGCGGTTGCTGCCCCAGCCGGCGCTCTCCTGGGCCTCCTCGCCAAGGTCGCGCAGGTAGGGCACCGTTTCCTCGCCGAACACCCGGGCGTACTCCATGGAATTGACCAGGGAATCGACCAGGCCCCTGAGGCCTTGGGCACTCACGATGTCGAAGTAGCGGGTGAACTCCTCGCGTGAGCTGATGCCGCGCCCGAGGAAGTGGCGGAAAGCCAGCTCGACCACCCGGCTGTTCACGAAGCGGCCGTAGAACTGCTGCTGATATTCCTTGCTGTGGCCCAGGGCGCGGATGAACTCGCGCATCGAGATGTCACCCTGGCGCACCTGGGTGGCCTCCACCGGGCAGGGCATCTGGCTGTAGGCCTTGGCGATGTCGCGCTCGAACACCTGGCGGTAAGCCGCCCGGATCACCTCGGCCTTCTGGGCGCCGCTGAGACGCGGCCGCATGATGAAGCGCTGCCTGCCATCGGCAGCCAGGGCGTAAGTGGCGGGCAGCTGCAGGCCCTGGTTCAGTGGACTGCCCAGCCGCTGGCGGGCCGAGGGGGTGGGGACCTCCAGCTCGGCGATCAACACATTGAAGGTGTCAATCACCATCTGGCGCATGGCCGGATCGTCCTTGCACAGGTCGGCGGCGCCGGCCCGCATCTCCTGGAGGGCCACGTTGGTGGCGGCCAGGGAGCAGGCCTTCTCAAGGATGTCGCGGAGGCCGCGGGTGTTCACCACCAAAATGCTGGGATCTCCGGCCACCAGGGCGTAGCCCACGTAGCGCAGGAACCAGGCCAGGTCGCGGATCGACTTCTTCATCCGCGCGGTGCCGTAGCGGGCTACCGAGATCGGCGCGAAGCCGGTGGGAAGCACCACGCGCACGTCGGCGTCGCCGCCGGCGCCCTCCAGCAGGCGGCTGAGCAGGTTGCCTCGGCTGCTGCTGCCGCTCGCACCCGAGAAGGTCTGCACCGAGCGCTGGAAGGCGGCCTGGTCGGCGGCCAGGGGGGTGCCATCCGCGGCGCTGGCAACCGGTGTCAGCGGGGCATCCAGATAGGAGAGCGGTGTGCCGCCCGCGAAGATGCGGCCGGCGGCGCGGGCCACGATCGACTCGGCGTTGGCACTGATCCGGCGCGCGGCTTCCACCCGCTTGCCGCCGGTCTGGAAGAAGGTGATCAGGCTGGCGAGCTCCCCGCCATCGGGGAACCGGTCCTGTTGCTCGGCCTGACGGACGCTCGAGAGCGGCAGGGTGTCGTAGCGCTGCGGTGCGACCCTGGTGCTGCCGCTGCTGGCGGTCACGGTCATCGACGAGTGCAAGCCGGGCTGGGCCAACTTACGGCTCGTGGCCTGGGGCTCCGGCGACCCATGAACAAATGTTTGCAGCGCTCCCCGAAGGTGCATGCCGGCCGTGAAAAGCTCGCAGACCGCAGCAGCTTTCGTTGTGCCTCCTGCCGTGCCCCCTGCAAGCGCCCCGGGCCCCCTTGCCAGCGATGCCGCCACGCCGGTGGTGAGCGCCTTCTACGACCGCTTCCCCTTTCCCGGCGATCCTCTCCAGGATGGTCCGCCGCCGGGATACAACTGGCGCTGGTGCGTGGACAGCGCCTGGGCCTTTGTGACCGGCGCCGTGCCAGCGGCCCCTGGAGCAGGGGGCCAGGGCTGGCGAATCCTCGACGCCGGCTGCGGCACCGGGGTGAGCACCGACTACCTCTGCCACCTCAACCCCGGTGCCTCGGTGCTGGCGGTGGATATCAGCGCCGGCGCCCTGGAGGTGGCCCGTGAGCGCACCCGCCGCTCCGGGGCTGCCGCCCAGGTCGCCGAGCTGCGCATTGAACAGCGCAGCCTGCTGGATCTGGATGGCGAAGGGCCGTTTGACTACATCAACTCGGTGGGTGTGCTCCACCACCTGCGCGAGCCGCAGGCCGGCCTGCAAGCCCTGGCGGCCCGGCTGCGACCGGGCGGCCTGCTGCATCTCTTTCTCTATGCCGATGGCGGCCGCTGGGAGATCCACCGCACCCAGCGGTCCCTCGCGGCCCTGGGGGTCGGCAGCGGCGAGGAGGGCCTGCGGCTGGGGCGTCGGCTGCTGGCCGAGCTGCCCGAATCCAACCGGCTGCGGAGGCATCACGAGCAGCGCTGGGTCCTCGACACGGCCGCAGACGCCAATTTCGCCGACATGTATCTGCACCCGCAGGAGACCAGCTACAACCTCGAGCGTCTGATGGCCTTCGTGGCTACGGCCGGGCTGGAGTTCGTGGGCTTCTCCAACCCAGAGGTGTGGGATCCGGCCCGTCTGCTCGGTGGCGAACTGCTGGACCGGGCCCGCGCCCTGCCGGAGCGGCAGCAGTGGGCCCTAGTCGAAGATCTCGACCCCGACATCAGCCACTTCGAGTTTTTCCTGGCCAGGCCGCCCCTGGAGCGCCACCGCTGGGAGCACGACGACGACCTGCTGGCCGCCCGCGGCCGCATCAACCGCTGCCTCTGGGGCTGGCCTTCCACGGGCCTGTTCGGCCCTGACCTGCTGCCGCTGGAGATCGATGCGGCCGACCTGGAGTTGCTGCAGGCGCTGGAGGCGGCGCCGGAGCAGAGCCTCGGCGCCATGCCGCTGGCGATGGCGCCGGCGGAGCGCTGCCGGCGGGCGCGGCGGCTGCGGCAGCTGCAGGTGTTGCAGCTGCTGGCCTGAGGCCCGAGCGTGATAAGTTGCCCGGGCTTTTCGACCCGGCGCGCTTGCAGGCCAGTCTCGCCGCCGCAACCCCTCCCGACGACCACTACGGCCGGCTGCAGCGGCGTCTGCTGCTGGCGACGGCGCTGGTGGGGGCGGCGGCCAGCCTGATCACCCTGGTGATCTGGGGTGGAGACGCGGCCCGCAGTCTGCTGCTCGGCTCCTGCTGTGGGTTGCTCTACTTGCGGCTTCTGGCTCGCAGTGTGGCGCGGCTCGGCCCCGACTCCCGGTCTCTCGGTCGCTTCCAGATCGTGGTTCCGGCCCTGTTGGTGATCGGCGCCGCCCGGGTTCCCGCCATCGAGATGCTGCCGGCTCTGGCCGGCTTCCTTCTCTACAAACCGGCCTTGCTGCTGCAGGCCCTTCTCGCCCCCTGAACCACCTCTCCTCCATGGTTCCCTTGCCCCTCGCCCTGCCGTTCGCCGAACTGGAGGTGGGCCAGCAATTCTATTGGAATCTCGGCAACCTCCACCTCCATGGCCAGGTGTTCCTGAGCTCCTGGGTCGTGATCGGTGCCCTGCTGGCCCTGATTGTGGTGGGCACCCGCTCCATGCAGCGTGATCCCCGCGGCGTCCAGAACCTGCTGGAGTTCCTCTGGACCTACATCCGGGATCTGGCCCGTGAGCAGATCGGCGAGAAGGCCTACCGCGACTGGCTGCCGTTCATTGGCACCCTGTTCCTGTTCATCTTTGTGTGCAACTGGGGCGGCGCGCTGATCCCCTGGAAGATCATCGAGCTCCCCAACGGCGAGCTCGGCGCCCCCACGGCTGATATCAACACCACCGTGGCGATGGCGCTGCTGGTATCACTCTCCTATTTCTATGCCGGTCTGAGCCGCAAGGGACTGCGCTACTTCGAGTACTACGTGGAGCCCACCCCGATCATGCTCCCGTTCAAGATCATCGAAGACTTCACCAAGCCGCTCTCCCTCTCCTTCCGTCTTTTCGGCAACATCCTGGCCGACGAACTCGTGGTAGGTGTGCTGGCCTTCCTGGTGCCGGTGATCGTGCCTCTGCCGGCCATGTTCCTGGGCTTGTTCACCAGCGCCATCCAGGCGTTGATCTTCGCCACCCTCGCCGCCAATTACATCGGTGAGGCGGTGCACGAAGAACACCACTGATCCGCCCCGCCAGCCCGGGACCCCCGGTCTGGCAAACTCATCGCGCGCAGGTCCGGGTGGAACCGGGCCCACTCCCTGTGGGGAGTGTCCCGGGCGCGCTCCAGCCCATTCCGCGCTCTTCCCTGCGCTCCCCTAACACCTTTCCACCAATGAGTGATCTGACCTCCGCCGCTTCCGTTCTGGCCGCCGCTCTGGCCGTGGGCCTCGCCGCCATCGGCCCTGGTATCGGCCAGGGCACCGCAGCCGGTCAGGCTGTGGAAGGCATTGCCCGTCAGCCCGAGGCTGAAGGCAAGATCCGCGGCACCCTGCTGCTGTCGCTGGCCTTCATGGAAGCCCTGACCATCTATGGCCTGGTGGTGGCTCTGGTGCTGCTGTTCGCCAACCCCTTCGCCGGCTGATCACCCACATGGGGGATGGGGCTTCGGTCCCATCCCCCTCGTGACGGCACCCGGTGATCCCCACCGGTGACGGATCAACCTCTTATCCCGGCGCTCCCTTCCCATGACCAGCTGGCTTCTGCTTGCCACTGCTGACGCCGTGTCCGGCGCACCCGAGGGAGGTCTGTTTGACCTCGATGCCACCCTGCCGCTGATGGCGGTGCAGGTGGTGCTCCTCACCTTCATTCTCAATGCCCTGTTCTTCCGCCCGGTTGGTCGGGCTGTGGAGGAGCGCGAGGGGTACATCACCACCAGCCGTGCCGACGCCAAGCAGAAGCTGGCCCAGGTGCAGCGCCTCGAAGCCGATCTCACCGAACAGCTCAAGGAAGCCCGCCAGCAGGCCCAGAAGCTGATCGTGGAAGCGGAGCAGGAGGCCGACAAGCTCTATCGCGAAGCACTGGCCACGGCGCAGGCCGAAGCCATTGCCACCCGTGAGAAAGCCCGTCGCGAGATCGAAGCCGAGAAAGAGCAGGCCTTGGCCTCGCTCAAGACCGAAGCCGATCGCCTGGGCTCCCTGATCGTTGACCGCCTGCTGGCAGCCCGATGACTCTTTCCCTTCTATCCACTGCCTGGGTGTTTCCCCGCACTCTCCAGGGCGCACTCTTTGCCCACTCCGGTGGTTTCGGCCTCAACCTCAACCCGCTCGACACCAACCTGATCAACCTGGTCATCGTGATCGGGGTGCTGTTCTGGTTCTTGCGGGGCTTTCTTGGGGGCATGCTCGAGCGACGCCGCCAGGCGATCCTGGCTGACCTGAGTGATGCTGAAGAGCGTCTGAAGTCCGCCAACTCCGCCCTCTCCAAGGCCCAGGCCGATGTGGCCGCCGCCCAGCAGAAGGCAGCCCAGATCCAGGCCGATGGCCAGGCTCGGGCTGCGGCCGTGCGCGTCGAGAGCGAGCAGCGCACGATTGAGGAGATGGCCCGACTCAAGCAGGATGCCGTGGCCGATCTCAACGCCGAAGCAGCCCGGGTCACTGATCTGCTGCGCCGTGAGGCCGCACGCCAGGCGATCGAGAAAGCTCTGGCAACCCTGCCCGGCAAGCTCGACGACGCGGCCCAGGCCCGTCTGATCGACCAGTCCATCAACTCGTTGGGGAACGCCTGATGCCGCTGCTCAACACGATCGCCACCCCCTACGCCGAGGCGTTGCTTCAGGTGGCCGAGTCTCGCCAGGAGACCGACACTGTCGCCGACCAAGTGCGCGGCCTGCTGGCCACCTGGAACGACAGTGCCGAGCTGCGCGATGCCATGTCCTCGCCGGTGCTCGAGCCGGACGCGAAGAAGGCTGCCCTGCTGGCCCTGTTCCAGGACCAGACCACCCCTTCGCTGCTGAACCTTCTCAAGCTCCTGGCCGACCGCCAGCGCCTGCCGGTGATGGATGCGGTGCTGATCCGCTTCCTCGAGCTCTATCGCGACCTTCGCCGCATCACCCTCGCCAATGTGAGGTCGGCCACGCCGCTCACCGCCGAGCAGCAGGAGCAACTCAACCAGCGGGTCAAGGCGATTGCCGGCACCGACGAAGTGGAGCTCGACGTGCAGGTCGATCCCTCCCTCATCGGTGGCTTCATCGTGCGCATGGGCTCCCAGGTGATCGACGCCAGCCTCTCCGGCCAGGTACGTCGCCTCGGTCTGGCGCTGGCCAAGGTGAGCTAGCCCACACCCCCCTCCTTCACCGCCCCCTCCTCTCAGCTCCCCAACGGGACCTTCACACCGGACCTTCCAGCCATGGTTTCCATCCGCCCCGACGAGATCAGCGCCATCCTCAAACAGCAGATTGAGGACTACGACAAGTCTGTTTCCGTCAGCAATGTCGGAACCGTTTTGCAGATCGGCGACGGAATCGCCCGCGTCTACGGCCTGCAGCAGGTGATGGCCGGTGAACTGGTGCAGTTCGAGGACGGCACTGAAGGCATCGCCCTCAACCTCGAGGACGACAACGTGGGTGTGGTGCTGATGGGCGAGGGCCGCGGCATCCAGGAAGGCAGCACCGTGAAGGCCACCGGCAAGATCGCCTCGGTGCCCGTGGGTGACGCCATGCTTGGCCGCGTGGTCAATTCTCTGGGTCAGCCGATCGATGGCAAGGGAGATATCGCCACCTCCGAGACGCGCCTGATCGAGTCGATGGCGCCCGGCATCATCCAGCGCAAGTCGGTGCATGAGCCCATGCAGACCGGCATCACTGCCATCGACGCGATGATCCCCATCGGCCGCGGCCAGCGCGAGCTGATCATCGGCGACCGCCAGACCGGCAAGACCGCTATCGCGATCGACACGATCATCAACCAGAAGGGCGAAGACGTCGTCTGCGTTTATGTGGCCGTTGGCCAAAAGGCCGCCTCTGTGGCCAACGTGGTGGAGGTGCTGCGCGAGAAGGGTGCCCTCGACTACACCATCGTGGTGGCCGCCAACGCCTCCGAATCGGCTGCCCTTCAGTACCTAGCCCCCTATACCGGCGCAGCCATTGCTGAGTCGTTCATGTACAAGGGCAAGGCCACTCTGGTGATCTACGACGACCTCACCAAGCAGGCCCAGGCCTACCGCCAGATGTCGCTGCTGCTGCGTCGCCCGCCCGGTCGTGAGGCCTATCCCGGCGACGTGTTCTACTGCCACAGCCGTTTGCTCGAGCGCGCCGCAAAGCTGAGCGATGCGATGGGCAAGGGCTCGATGACCGCCCTGCCGATCATCGAAACCCAGGCCGGTGACGTGTCGGCCTACATCCCCACCAACGTGATCTCGATCACCGATGGTCAGGTGTTCCTGAGCTCCGACCTGTTCAACTCCGGTCTGCGCCCTGCCATCAACGTGGGTATCTCGGTGAGCCGGGTGGGCGGTGCCGCCCAGACCAAGGCCATCAAGAAGATCGCCGGCACCCTCAAGCTGGAGCTGGCCCAATTCGACGAACTGGCCGCCTTCTCCCAGTTCGCCTCCGATCTCGACGCCGCCACCCAGGCTCAGCTGCAGCGCGGCAAGCGTCTGCGCGAGATTCTTAAGCAGTCCCAGTTCAGCCCCCTCAACCTGGCTGAGCAGGTGGCCGTGGTGTATGCCGGTGTGAAGGGCATGATCGATGAGGTTCCCGTGGAATCGGTGGTGCAGTTCTGCCGCGAACTGCGTGACTACCTCAAGACCAACAAGGCCGACTTCATCACCAAGGTGATGTCCGAGAAGCAACTCAGCGACGAGTCTGAGGCGATGCTCAAGGACGCCATCAACGAGGTGAAGTCGACCATGCTCGCCACCGTCTGAGGAGACTGCTCAGATGGCCAATCTCAAGGAAATCCGCGACCGCATTAGTTCGGTCAAGAACACCCGCAAAATCACCGAGGCCATGCGCCTTGTGGCGGCCGCCAAGGTGCGCCGTGCCCAGGAGCAGGTGTTGCGCAGTCGGCCCTTCGCCGACCGACTGGCCCGCGTGCTGGAAAATCTCCAGTCGCGCATGCGCTTCGAAGATGTGGACGCTCCCCTGCTGGAGGAGCGCCCCATCGAGTGCATCACCCTGTTGGCCGTGACCGGTGACCGGGGTCTGTGCGGTGGCTACAACGCCAACATCATCAAGCGCACCGAACAGCGTCACGCTGAGCTCAGTGCCCAGGGCTACAAGGTGGATCTGGTGCTGATCGGCCGCAAGGCGATCACCTATTTCCAAAACCGTTCCAGTCAGTACACGATCCGGGCCACCTTCACCGGCCTGGAGCAGGTGCCGAACGCTGCCGAAGCCATGAAGATCGGCGGTGAAATTCTGGCTGAGTTCCTCTCCGGCAGCACCGATCGGGTGGAGATCATCTTCACCAAGTTCATCAATCTGGTGAGCTCACGACCGGTGATTCAGACCCTGCTCCCGCTGGATCCCCAGGGGATTGCGGTGGAAGATGACGAAATCTTCCGCCTCACCACCCGCGAGGGTCAGCTGGTGGTGGAGCCCGGCACCGCTGCCAATGCGGCTCCGGCACTGCCTTCCGACATCGTGTTCGAGCAGAGCCCCGAGCAACTGCTCAACGCCTTGCTGCCGCTGTACCTGGAAAACCAGCTGCTGCGTTCCCTGCAGGAAGCCGCCGCCTCCGAGCTGGCCAGCCGGATGACGGCCATGAACAATGCCAGCGACAACGCCAAGGCCCTCGCCAAGACGCTGACTCTGGATTACAACAAGGCCCGCCAGGCCGCCATCACCCAGGAAATCCTGGAAGTGGTGGGTGGTGCTTCGGCGATGGCCTGAACCCGGCGGCCTCACGCCTGGTTGGTTTCGAACCCCCCTAGGGCTTCTTCGGCGGTCGCGCATGCTTCGCGTGCAATACCGCTCTGGAGTCCCAGGGGGGTTCGGCCGTTCAAGAGCTGCTGGCCAGCGCTCGGCTGGAGTGCTCCTGGAGTTTTGGCCTTTGGCTTTTGCTCCTCTGGGACTCTTGCGGTCTGCGGGGTGGCGGATTCGCAGGTGTGCCGCACCCGTCAGTGGATGCTGAAGGGCAACGTTGTGCGTTCTGCTGATGCCCTTGCCCCTCCCCGCCCCTGGTGATCTGCAGATCGAGCCCCTGTTCCCGGTGGCCCTGGGCCAGGTGCAGCTGCGCCCTGATCCGCTGGAGCTGGCCCAGCAGCTGCAGGCACTGCATGGCCTGCGCGGTGAGGCGGAGAGCAATCCCGACCCCGGCTGCGCCTGGACTGGGGATCTCAATGGGGTGTGGCAACTGCATCAGCACCCCAGCTTTGCGGCATTGGCGGCGGCGGTGAGCGGCCACGCCCATGCCTATCTGCGGCAGCTGGGTTTTGAGCCGGAGCGGGTGGCGCTGCAGATTCAGCGCTGCTGGCCGGTGCTGAGCGAGCCGGGTCAGGTGGTGGGTCGCCACCATCACCCCAACGCCCACCTGAGCGCCGTGCTCTACCTCAGCGGTGATGGCAGCGGCCGCTGCGGATGTCTTCGCTTCTGGCCCCATCGCCAGGTCAATGAGCTAGTGCCCGGGATGGCGGTGGGCCATGGCGGGCCCCTCACCCAGGCGCAGGACCGAGCCCTGGCATCGCTTGAACAGGGCTGGATCCAGCCCTGGGTAGATGTGGCGCCGCGGACGGGATTGCTGTTGCTGTTCCCCTCCTGCCTGGATCACGCCGTGATGCCCAACGACGACGAGGACGAGCTGCGGGTGTCGATCAGCTTCGACTTCGCGCTCACGGCCCGTGCGGATGACCCGCAGCCGCCCGAGTACCTGGCGCCCCACCCCAACAACTGGCGGGATTGCTGAGCCCGGCCCGGCCCGGCTATCGGGGTTGAGCTGGCGCTCGAGCTGCTGCCATCTGAGCTGGGAAGATGGGCCTGTTGCCGGCATTTCCCGTGAGCGAGCCCACCACTTTTCAGGTCACCGCGGAGTTTGAGGGCATCAGCCACACCTTCCTCTGCCGCAGCGATCAGACCGTGCTGGCCGCAGCCGAAGCCGCCGGCGTGAATCTGCCCAGCTCCTGCTGCTCCGGCGTGTGCACCACCTGCGCCGCCCTGCTCAGCGAGGGGACGGTGCACCAGCCCGATGCCATGGGTGTGAAGGCTGAACTCCAGCAGCAGGGCTATGCGCTGTTGTGTGTGGCCTACCCCCGTGCCGATCTCAAGCTCAAGGCCGGCATGGAGGACGCCCTCTACGAAGCCCAGTTCGGCCAATACCAGAAATGAGGCTTGAGGCATGAAGCTGGTGCCGCTGGAGTTGCGCCTGCCGCGCCGGAGTGGTTCGTTGCGTGCCCAGGTGGAGGCAGCCCTGTTGGTCCATGGTCGGCCCCTCCGCTGGGCGATCACAGGAGTGGAGAGCCAGGCGGGTCAACCTGCGGAACTGCTCTGTGTGGAGGCCGTGCTGATTGCCCATGGCGACGGTGTGGCCGGCAGCGAGGACCCGTCGGCATGAGCGCTGCGCCTCTGCCCACCCTGCTGGTGATCCCCACCGGCATCGGTTGCGCCATCGGGGGGTATGCCGGCGACGCTCTGCCGTCGGCGCGCCTGTTGGCGGCGGCCAGCGGCTGCCTGATCACCCACCCCAATGTGATGAATGGAGCGGCGCTCTATTGGAGCGATCCGCGCATCCACTACGTGGAAGGCTGGGGCCTGGATCGCTTTGCGGCCGGTGCGCTGGCCCTGCGGCCGGTGCGGCGCCAGCGCGTGGGCCTGCTGCTCGACGCCGGCATCGAGGAGGAGCTGCGCCTGCGCCATCTGCAGGTGGCCGATGGCTGCCGCGCCACGCTCGGGCTGGAGATCGGCCCTGTGGTCAGCACCGACGTGCCCCTGGACGTGAGCCTGGAGCTCGGCAGCAGCGGCGCCAGCTGGGGGCGCCTGGGCAGGCCCGATGCGCTGCTGCGAGCCGGTGAGCGTCTGCGGGCGGCCGGCGCCACGGCGATTGCGGTGGTGGCCCGCTTCCCGGAAGACCCCGAGAGCGAAGCGCTGGCCGCTTACCGCGGCGGAAGTGGCGTCGACGTGCTGGCCGGCGCCGAGGCCGTGATCAGCCACCTGCTCTGCGACCACCTCGGCATCCCATGTGCCCACGCCCCTGCCCTCAGTCCCCTGCCCCCCAACCCCGCCCTCGATCCCCGTGCCGCCGGTGAGGAGCTGGGCACCACCTTCCTGCCCTGCGTGCTGGTGGGCCTGAGCCGGGCGCCGGACCTGCTGGCCTGGCCGCCCTCCCCTGCAGCTGTCACGGCCGGCGTGGGTGAGTGGCTGCGTCCCGAGGCGATCGGGGCGGTGGTGACGCCGGCCGGGGCGCTGGGTGGCGCTGCGGTGCTGGCCTGCGCCGAGCGCGGCGTGCCGGTGATCACAGTGGCTAACCCCTGCGTGCTCCAGGTGAGCGCTGAAGCCCTGGGTCTGGAGGTGCTGGCGGCGTCCAGTTACGCCGAGGCTGCCGGGCTGGTGCTGGCCCTGCGCGAGGGCATCGCGCCGGCGAGCCTGGCGCGGCCGCTCCCTTCGCTGCTGGCTGTCTGAATGCAGTCGCAGCGGCTCTGGTGCTGCGACTCAGGTGCAGCTCAGTCGCGGTGGTAAGGGCCGCCCTGCAGGATCGACTGGGCGCGGTAGAGCTGCTCCAGCAGCAGCAGGCGGGCCAGCTCGTGGGGAAAGGTGAGTGGCGAGAGGCTCAGCCGCCAGTTGGCCTGCCGGCGCAAGGCAGGCTCAATGCCGTCGGCGCCTCCGATGGCGAAGGCCAGGCGGCTGGCCTCGCCGCTGGCCTGCAGTTGGCTGAGGCGGGCGGCCAGGGTTCGGGAGCCCATGGTCTGGCCCTCCTCACTCAGCACCACCAGCTGCTCGTCGCGGCGCAGTTCGGAGCGGATCGCTGCCGCCTCGCGCTCGGGTGTGGCGTCTCTGAGTTCCACGATCGCCAGGCCTGGCAGGCGCTTGCGGTAGAGCTCGATGCCCTCCCGCACCCAGCCCTTGCGCACCTTGCCCACGGCCAGGATGCGGATGCGGGCGGGGTTGAGCATCGGCGCAGGCTGGCAGCCGCCTGATTCTCAGCGCAGGCAGGCCATGGGGTGGCGATGGGCCAGCCCCAGCGCCTGAGCCACGCTCGGATGGCACACGGCTCCGGCGGCGGTGTTGAGCCCGGAGAGCAGTTCGGGCCGGTCGGTGACGGCCTCGGTGAGACCTCGACCGGCCATCACCAGGATGTAGGGCAAGGTGACGCTGACCAGCGCCTCTGTGGAGGTGTGGGGCACGGCGCCGGGCATGTTGCCCACGGCGTAGTGCTGCACGCCATGCACGGTGATCACCGGATCGGTGTGGGTGGTTTCACGGCTGGTGGCGATGCAGCCGCCCTGGTCGATCGCCACATCCACGATCACCGAACCGGGCCGCATCCGCTCCACGAGCGCTTCTCCCACCAGCGTGGGGGCGCGGCCGCCGGGGGTGAGCACCGCGCCGATCAGCAGATCGGCCTCCGGCACCAGCCGCTCGATCAGGCTGCGGCTGCTCACCAGGCTCACCAGCCGGCCACGGCGATCGGCCTCCAGCTCACGCAGGCGCTGGGGGGATCGGTCGAGCAGGAACACCTCCGCATCCATGGCGGCGGCGATGCGGGCGGCGTTCCAGCCCACGCTGCCGGCGCCCAGCACCACCACCCGGGCGGGGCGAACGCCGGTGCAGCCGCCGATGAGGATGCCGCGACCTCCGTGCGGTTTTTCCAGCAGGTGCGCCCCCACCTGGGCGGCGATGCGGCCGGCGATCTCACTCATCGGCGCCAGCAGGGGCAGCGAGCCGTCGTCGAGCTGCACGGTCTCGTAGGCCACCGCCGTGGTGCCGGCCGCCAGCAGGGCCCGGCCCACCTCCGGGTAGGCGGCCAGGTGGAGGTAGGTGAACAGCACCAGATCGCGCCGCAGGAACGGAAATTCCTCCGGTTGGGGTTCCTTCACCTTCACCACGAGGTGGGCGCCCCAGGCCTCTTCGCGGCTCACCAGGCGGGCTCCGGCGGTGGCAAAGGCCTCGTCGCTGATGCCGGCCCCCAGGCCTGCCCCCGCCTGCACCCGCACCTCCATGCCCTGCCCCACCAGTTCGCGCACCCCATCGGGGGTGAGGGCCACGCGCTGTTCGTCGCGCTTGATCTCGGTGGGCACGCCGATACTGGCCATCGGGGCGGCCAGGGGGGCGCTGCCGGGGGCGGCCATCGCTTTCGGGCGGTGAGGTGTCTCCAGCCTGGCTCAACCGGCGGCGATCGGCATGCGCCAGCCGCTACCGAAGGCGCGGCCACTCACCTTCAGCACGGGTGCCGCCTGGCGCCGTTTGAACTCAGCCCGTCGCACCAGGGCGACGATCCGCTCCACCAGGTCGGGGGGGTGGCCTGCATCCACCAGCTCCTCGGGGCTGCGGTGCTCCTCCACCAGAGCCACCAGCAGCGGGTCGAGCAGGGCGTAGTCGGGCAGGGAATCGCTGTCGCGCTGGTCGGGCCGCAGCTCGGCACTCGGAGCCTTGCTGCGGATTGCTGCGCCCACCAGTTCCCCCTCGGCCGGCAGCCCCAGGTCGCGGCGGCAGCTGGCGCTGGCAGGGGCGTCGAGCCAGTTGCACAGGGCAAACACGCTGGTCTTGTAGAGGTCACCGATCACGGCCAGGCCGCCGTTCATGTCGCCGTAGAGGGTGCAGTAGCCCACCGCCAGTTCGCTCTTGTTGCCGGTGGACAGCAGCAGGCCGCCCTGGGCGTTGGCCACCGCCATCAGCAGGGTGCCGCGGATGCGGGATTGCAGGTTTTCGGCGGTGAGGCCCGCTGGTGCCTGGCCCAGAGCCGGCGTGAGCACATCATCGAAGCAGGCCATCAGCCCGGCGATCGCCAGGGTGTGGGTGGCCAGGCCCAGCCGCTCGGCCAGGGCCTCGGCATCGCTGATCGAGCCGGCCGAGCTCCAGGGCGAGGGCATCAGCAGCGCCTGCACGTGTTCCGGGCCCAGGGCCGCCGCTGCGATCACCGCCACCAGGGCCGAGTCGATGCCGCCGCTGAGGCCCAGCAGGGCCCGACGGAAGCCGCACTTGCGGGCGTAGTCGCGCACGCCCAGCACAAGTGCGCGCAGCAGTTGTTCGGGCTCGGGGGGCAGGGACGCCGCCTGGCGGTGTGGCGCTGGTTGTGGCGCTTTTTGGGTGGCGGGCGCGGCATCCCAGAGCGCCACGTCTTCCCGGCAGCAGGGCAGCTGGCAGACCACGGCGCCACCGGCATCCACCACGAAGCTGGCGCCGTCGAACACCAGCTCGTCGTTGCCGCCCACCTGGTTCACGTAGACCACCGGACAGCCCAGCCGCTGGGCGGCCCGGGCGGCGAGGCGATGGCGCAGGGCCGCCTTGGCCTGGCTGAACGGGGAGGCCGAGAGGTTGAGCAACAGGTTGACCCGGCTTGGGAGCAGACCGGCGACGGGATCGGGACCGGCCAGGCGGTGGCCCTGCAGCTCCTCCTCCACCCAGAGGTCTTCGCAGATGGTGAGCCCCAGTCGCCAGGGGCGCTCCGGGCCGGGCAGGTCGAGCACCGCCGTGCCCGTGCCGGGGCGGAAGTAGCGGCGCTCATCGAAGACGTCGTAGCTGGGCAGCAGCTGCTTGCGCGCCACCACCCGCCAGCTGCCGCGCTGCACCAGGGCCAGGGCGTTGAACAGCTGGGGGCACTGGTGCTCGCCGCTGGGTTCGGCCAGGCCCACCAGCAGCGCCAGAGCAGGGTTGAGGGCGGCCAGATCGGCGGCCAGCCGGTCGAGCACCCGCTCCTGCGCATTGAGGCGGGCTGGGCTGAGCAGCAGGTCGCGTGGCGGGTAGCCCCACAGCGACAGCTCGGGGCTGAGCACCAGGTCGGCTCCGCCGGCCTCGGCCTCGCGGCAGGCGGCCAGCAGGCGGGCCCCGTTGCCGGCCAGGTCGCCCACCAGGGGGTTGAGCTGGGCCAGGGCGAGGCGCATCAGGAGCGGGCGGGGTCGGCGGGCGTGGGCCCCTCGGGGCTCAGCCCGTAAAGATTGTGCTGCAGCAGCACCGGCCACACCGCTGAGGGGATCCGGGCCGGGTCGGGGCGCTGGCGCAGCGCCGTGCTGGTGCTGGCCGGCACCGCCAGCGGCAGCAGGTCGATGCGGGCGCCGAGGGCTTCCAGGGCGGCGAGATCGGTGGGCTGCAGCGGCCAGCCGGCGCGGGGCACGATCGCCAGCCGGCAGCGCTGCAGCACCGCGTCGGCCTTCTTCCAGCTGGGGATTTGGCCGGCCAGGTCGCTGCCGACCACGAAGATCAGCTCCTGGCTGGGCCAGCGGGCGGCGGCCCGCTCCAGGGTGGTGATGGCCCAGGGGCTGCTCAGGTCCTGGGCGTGTTCCAGGCGGGGATCGGCGATGGCGCCCACCAGGGCTGCCAGCAGCGCGGAGCGGGCGGCCAGGGGGGCGCCGTGGCGTTTCATCGGGTTGTCGCTGGCCCAGGTGGCCACCCGTGGGTAACGCTCCAGCAGTCCCTCCAGCAGGGCCTGGTGGCCACAGGTGGGTGGGTCGGCGCTGGTGCCCAGCAGGGCGATCGCTCCTTGGGCAGCCCGCGTCATGGCAGCAGGGCGGGCTCGGCGGCCGCTGACCCGGCCCCGGATCTGCTCTCGGTCTCGCTTCCACCGGCGGGCCAGCTGCCCAGCCACTGGCGTACCGCCGGATCGCTCTGGGCCAGCCGCCGCAGCAGAACCCCTGGGCGGCCGCCTCGGCGGGCACTGCGCAGCAGTTCGGCCGCGGCCAGCCGGCCTGTGCGGCGAGTGGTGTGCACCGCCAGGGCCGCCTGAGCGAGGGCCACCGGCGCCGCCGGGGCCAGGCTCAGCCCGCCGCTGAGCGGTGCCGCCAGCAGCAGCAGGTTGCGCAGGGCGCTGAGCAGGAGCTGGATGCCCAGCTGGGCGCCACCGAGCAGAGCGTTCTGGCTCGACAGCCGCGCCAGCAGGGCACGGGCGCCGCTCGTCTGCATCGGGATGCCGTAGATCTGGCAGAGCTGCAACACCAGGGCGGTGTCGCAGGCCAGCCCACCGGCCAGATCGAGCAGCAGCAGGGGATTGGCGGCCACGCCGGTGGCCTTGAGCGCGGCAAAGCGTCCGATTAGCCCCTGGGCGCCGCGGCGGCCCTGGCGCAGTCGCTCGGCCAGCAGGGTCTGGTGGAATCTGTCGGCGGTCCGCAGGGAATTGAGGGCCAGCAGCAGTTCGCCCTGCTCATTCAGCAGCTGCACCAGCCGCTGGCGCAGTGGCTCCACCTCCGGCGCGCCAACCTCGCTGCGCACCCGGCCATCGGCCAGCAGCCGCGGCCGGCGCGGTGCCGCGGACACGGCCACCAGCTCAAGGTTGCGGGCCTCGGCCGCCAGGCGCCGGCGGATGCTGGCCAGCAGCGCCTCGCGCTCGGTTTCGGGCCAGCAGTCGGAGCGATTGAGCACCAGCAAGAGCGGCTTGCCGCTGGCCACCAGGGTGGCGAGGGCCTCGGCCTCGATGCGGGTGAGGTCGCCGTCAAGCACGAGCAGCACCAGGTCAGCGCCCAGGGCCACCCGCGCGGCCAGTCGGGCCCGGCCGGCCGCGGCGATCTCATCGATGCCGGGCGTGTCGACCAGCTCCACCTGGCTGAGGCCCTGGATCGGTTGGTGCCACACGGTGGCCTGCTGGCGGCGGGTGCAGCCGTGGGCCACGTCGGTGGCAAAGGCGGGCTCCTCCAGTAAGGCATTGAGCAGGCTCGATTTGCCAACCCCCACCCGGCCGAACACCGCCAGCTTCAGCTGGCGGCGCTCCAGCCGCTCCAGCTGACGATCGAGCCAATGCAGCGGTCCGGCCAGCTGGCTGCGTTCACGGCCGCTGAGCGCCAGCTGGGCGCGCCAGGGGGCCAGGAGCTGGCGGGTGCGCTCGGCTGCAGGAGGCGGTCCGTGGCCGTGGTGGGACGGACTCATGGGCCCGGGGGAGCACCCGCTGTCCGCTCATGCTGAGCGGGTGGTTCCAGGGGGGGAGTGGAGCGTGGCCGCCACCAGCCGGCCAGCACCGCCAGCACCGCCTCGGCGCCGATCACGCCCACGAAGCCGCCAAACTCATCCACCACCACCCGCACGCCGCCACTGTTGCGGCGGAAACCGGTGAGCAGCCGGTCGGCGCGGATCATCTCCGGCACGAATTCCACCTCCTCGCT
>JBILDP010000084.1:0-8773 GCA_044352535.1 Prochlorococcaceae cyanobacterium | reverse complement strand
AACCACGCCGGCCACCTGCCCAAGACCCGTCTGCTGGTGGTGCTCAACGACAACGACATGTCGATCAGCCCGCCGGTGGGCGCGCTGAGCACCCACCTCAACCGCATGCGGCACAGCAAGCCGCTTCAGTTTCTCCAGGACAACGCCGAGGAGGCGATCAAGCATCTGCCGTTCATGCACGGCGAGCTGCCCACCGAGCTCAAGAATCTCAAGGAGAGCATGAAGCGCCTGGCGGTGCCCAAGCTGGGCGCCGTGTTCGAGGAGCTGGGCTTCACCTACATGGGCCCGGTCGACGGCCACGACATCGCCGGCATGATCCGCGTGTTTCAGCAGGCCCATGAGCATGAGGGCCCCGTGCTGGTGCATGTGGCCACCACCAAAGGCAAGGGCTATGCCTTCGCCGAGGCTGATCAGGTGGGCTATCACGCCCAGAGCGCCTTCGATCTGGCCACCGGCAAGGCCTATCCCTCCAGCAAGCCCAAACCCCCCAGCTACAGCAAGGTGTTCGGCCAGACGCTGGTCCAGCTGTGTGAGCAGGATCCCCGGGTGGTGGGTATCACCGCCGCCATGGCCACCGGCACTGGCCTCGATCTGCTGGAGAAGGCAAGGCCCCACCAGTACTTCGATGTGGGTATCGCTGAGCAGCACGCCGTGACCATGGCCGCTGGCATGGCCTGTGAGGGCCTGCGGCCGGTGTGCGCGATCTACAGCACCTTTCTGCAGCGCGCCTACGACCAGCTGATCCACGACGTGGGCATCCAGAACCTGCCCGTCACCTTTGTGATGGATCGCGCCGGGATCGTGGGTGCCGACGGCCCTACTCACCAAGGCCAGTACGACATCAGCTACCTGCGCGCCGTGCCCAACTTCACGGTGATGGCACCGAAGGACGAGGGCGAGCTGCAGCGCATGCTGATCACCTCGATCCAGCACGACGGTCCCTGCGCCATCCGCATTCCCCGTGGGGAGGGTGAGGGCGTGCCGCTGATGGAGGAGGGCTGGCAGCCCCTGGAGATCGGCCGTGGTGAGCTTCTCACCGACGGCGACGACCTGCTGATCGTGGCCTATGGCGCCATGGTGCATCCGGCCCTCGCCACCGCGGGCCTGCTGCAGGAGCGCGGGATCCGTGCCGCCGTGATCAACGCCCGTTTCCTCAGGCCCCTCGATGAGGCCCTGATCGCGCCGATGGCCAGCCGCATCGGCCGGGTGGTCACGATGGAGGAAGGAGCTCTTCCCGGCGGCTTCGGTGCCGCCGTGGTGGAGGCCCTCAGCGATCTCAACGTGCTGGTGCCCGTTTTCCGCATCGGCATCCCGGATGTGCTGGTGGATCACGCCAGCCCTGACCAGAGCAAGCAGAGCCTGGGCCTCACGCCGCCCCAGATGGCCGACCGCATCGTGGAGCGCTATTCAGCCGCCTGGCCTGCTGCCCGGCTCCAGAGCCAGGCCCTGGCCGTTTGATCCAGGCCCCAGCCCAGGCTGCCTGGCACTGCCAGGTGCTGGTGGTGGGTGCCGGTCCGGCCGGCGGTGAGCTGGCTCGCAATCTTGCCCATTCAGGGCTGGATGTGCTGCTCGTGGACCGGCTGCCGGATCTGGGCCTCTCTGCCTTCAGCAGTGCCGCCCTGCCGCTGGAAGCGGTGGCGGAGTTTTGCTTGCCCAGCCAGGTGGTGGCATCTCGGTGGCGCGGCTGGCAGCTGGTGGGTCCGGGCGATCAGCCCCGTGAATGGTGGTCGGCAGAGCCGCTGGGGGCTGTGCTCGACTTCGGCGCCCTGCGCCAGTGGCTGGCCAGCGAGGCGCAGGGCTGGGGTGCTCGGGTGGAACTGGGCTGGCGGGCCATGGCCTGCCGGCAGGATCGCAACGGCGCGATCACGGAGCTGGTGGATGGGCGCGGTGCCCGCCGGCAGGTGCGCAGCGGCTGGGTGGTGGATGCCACGGGTGAGCGCCGCTGCCTGATCGGTGAGCCGCGGCTTCCCCGCGACCCGCTGGTGAGCGGACTGGGGGTGGAGTGGCTCCTGCAGGTGGAACCCCAGCTATGGGCGACGTGGGCGGATCGGCTCAGCTTTTTTCTCGGCAGCCGCTGGGTGGGCCAGGGCTACGGCTGGGTGTTTCCGATGGCACATGGCCGGCTCAAGCTCGGCGTTTGTCGCCTGCAGGGGGGAGAGGCTGATTCACTGCTGCCCCTCGGCCGCGAGCTCGGCCAGCTGCTGCGCTTCTGTGGGCTGGAGCAGGCCCAGGTGCTGGATCGCCATGGCGGTCGAATCCGCAGCACGGTGGGACGACGCGACGCGCATTGCCGTGGCCGCATCCTGGCCCTGGGCGATGCCGTGAGCACCGCCAACTTGCTGGGCGGTGAGGGGATCCGGCACGCATTCCGAAGTGCCCGGGTGCTGGCTCCGCTGTTGCTGCAGGCCTGTCGCCGTGGCGACGCCTCTCACCTGCACACCTATCCGGCACTGCTGCGGCGCTCTCTTGGCTGGCGCTGGAGCCTCAGCGGCCGGCTGGCAAGACGAACCTGGCTTGGACTCGCTCCGGGGGGCCGTGGCGATGGGCGGCTCGAGCGACTGCTGCGCGGGCTGGAAACAGCAAGGGCTGAGGATCTCTCCGCCTTGCTGTTTCACTATCGCTTTGAGCGATATGGGCTCAAAGCCCTGCCCTATCTATTGGGCTGGCGCTGATCTCAGAGCACGCCGCGGCTCGCCAGGCCCTGGATGGCGCCGATGCCGAGGATGTGGCCCAGGCTGATGGTGCCGAGCATGGCGCCATGGCTGAGGCCGCCGAACATCGCGGCGTTGGGAAGCTGCAGGCCCACGTTGGGCTGCTTGATCGTGGCCTTGCCGATGGCGATGGCGATCACGTTGCACACCACCATCACCAGCGCCACCTTCGGCGACCAGGTGATGGTGGCGGGGGCCAGGGCCAGAAGGGGGGTGAGCATGAATCAAAAGCCGACGTCCCATCTTCCGGACCGAATCGGGCGCGATCGGCGGGGCTTAAGACTTCTTGATCTGCTGATCCAGTGCCGCTGCGAAGCCCCCCACCACCAGCAGATTGGCGAGGGTGAGAAAGGCCTCGGCACCGCCGTGTAGGGGATCCACGTCGGCCAGCAGCTTGCCGTAGGCCTGCTGGGCGACCACCGCCGCGCCGATGGTGACGGCCACAAACACCAGCGTGAGCTCGAAACCACGCCGAGCCAGCGGCGGAAAGCCCTCCGCTCGCCGCGCCCACCAGAGAAAGGCCAGGTAGGGCAGCAGAGATGCCACGAACAGCGGTGTCGGGTCGACATCGCCTAGCCGTTGCAGCACCACTTCAAACGCAGCAGTCATGGCTGGGTGGGCAGCCCGGGCCGCCTGCAGAGGTTCCAGGTGGCCAATGCCATGGCCCCATTGCCGAGAGCCGTGAGGCCGGCCTGGATCACCACCAGCCCCTTGAGAGCGGTGGCATTGTCGTAGAGGTGCCAGGTGCAGGCGGCCATGGCGCTGATCAGGGCCGGCAGCATCGCCAGGCTCAGCCAGCGCCAGCCGCCCTCACCGCGGGCCTGCCCGTAGCGCTGGATCAGCGCCATCGCGGCCAGCCACTCCAGCACCGAAGTGACGTGGATCCACCAGGTGGGCAGCGAGAGGGCGTGCATCGCTGGTGGCGCCGTCGAGGGGCTGGTAATGGTCCAATGTACGGACCTTGATTCAGCCACCGCTTCCGCCCATGCGCGTGCTGCTCTGCGGCTACTACGGCGAGCACAACATCGGCGATGACGCCCTGCTGGAGGTGCTGCTGGCCCAGTTGCCCCCTGGATGCACGCCCGTGGTCACCGCCTACGACCCGGCGGCACTGGAGGTCCGCGGCATCGCCACCGTGCAGCGGCGCAGCCTGCCCCGCGTGCTCAAGGCTCTGCGCAGCTGCTCGGCGCTGGTGCTGGGCGGTGGCAGCCTGCTGCAGGACTCCACCAGCTTCCTCAGCCTTCTCTATTACGCCGCCCTGATCACGGCCGCCCGGCTGGAGGGCAAGCCCGTGCTGCTGTGGGCCCAGGGTCTTGGCCCCCTGCGCCGCCGCCGCAGCCGTGCACTGGTGCGTGCCCTGCTGCCCATGGTGCAGGGGGCCAGCTGGCGCGACCGCGGGTCGGCCCAGCTCGCTGCCCGCCTTGGCTGTGCCGGCCTGGTGGCAGGTGATCCGGTATGGGCCCTCCCGGCGGGCCAGTGGCAAGGCCGTGGCGGGCCGATCGTGGTCTGTTTCCGGTCCACCGCCCAGCTGCAGGGCCAGCAGTGGCGTCCTTATCTGGACGCCCTCAGCCAGCTGGCGGATCAGGCCAATCGTGAGGTGATCTGGTTGCCGCTGCACCGTGAGCAAGACACGGGCCTGTTGGCGCACCTGCGCAGCCAGGGGCTCCTGCCAGCCGCGCTGGCGGCGCGCAGCCGCGAGGTGACTGCCGAGCGTCCGAGCGAAGTGATTGCCATGGCCGCCGATGCCGGCCTCGTGGTGGCCATGCGGTTGCACGGCCTGATCCTGGCGGCGATCGCCGGCGCTCCCTGTGCGGCGCTCAGCTACGACCCCAAGGTTGCCGCCGCCGCCGATCAGCTCGGCTGTGACTGCCATGGGCTGGAGGTAACGCCGCCTGCCGATCTGCAGCAACGCTGGCGCATGGCCCTCGATCAACCCCCCCCTGCCGCCACCCTGGCCGCCCTGCGACGCGAGGCCGAGCAGCATCGCCAGCTGCTGGCCCGACTGCAGCACCAGTTGCCCACCCTGTCTTCGAATTCCTGAGCCATGCGCGCTGTCGGCTACCGCCAAGCAGCAGCCCTGGGTGAAGCGGGCTATCTGCTCGATCTGGAGTTGGCCGAGCCCACACCCTGTCCGCAGGATCTGTTGGTGGCCGTGGAGGCCATCGCCGTGAATCCCGTCGACCTGAAGGTGCGAAGCCGTGAGCTGCCGGCTGCTGGCCAGTCCCGGATCCTGGGGTGGGACGCGGTCGGTCGGGTCGTTGCCATGGGGGAGGGCTGCAGCGGCTTTGGCCTGGGGGATCGGGTCTGGTATGCCGGGGCGCTTAACCGCCCCGGTTGCAACGCCGAGCGCCAGCTGGTGGATCACCGCCTGGCGGCCCTGGCTCCCAGGCGGCTCAGTGCGGCTGAGGCCGCTGCCCTGCCCCTCACCACGATCACCGCCTGGGAGCTGCTGTTTGATCGCCTGCGGATTCCCCAGGATCGCCAGGCCACAGAAGGCCTGGCTCTGCTGGTGCTTGGTGGTGCCGGTGGAGTGGGCTCAATGGTGCTCCAGCTGGCCCGTCAGCTCACCGGGCTCACCCTGGTGGCCACGGCGTCGCGGCCTGAGAGCGTTGCCTGGGCCCAGGCCATGGGAGCCCATCACGTGATTGATCACAGCCATCCCCTTCAGCCCCAGTGGCAGGCCCTGGAGCTGGCGCCACCGCTCTGGGCTGCCAGCCTCACCAACAGCGGCGAGCACTTCGCGGAGCTGGTGGAGCTGCTCGCTCCCCAGGGGGGCCTGGCACTGATCGACGACCCACCGGTGGAGGCGATCAATGTGCTGGCTCTCAAGCGCAAGAGCCTGGCGCTGCACTGGGAATTCATGTTCACCCGTTCCCTGTTCGCCACCGCCGATCAGGCTGAGCAAGGGCACCTGCTGGCCGAAGTGGCCCGGCTGGTGGATCAGGGGGCGCTGCAGACCACCCTGCACCGGCAGCTCGGCCCGATCAGCGCCGCCGCTCTCGAGCAGGCCCATCGGCTGATCGCCGGCGGCCACAGCACGGGCAAGCTCGTGCTCAACGGCTTCGCTTGACTCGCTTCAGCTGAGCTGCGGGGGCGACAGCGCCTGCAAGCGCTGCAGCTCAGCGAGCACCTCCAAAGCATGCCCATTGGGGCGCACGGCGGTCCAGCTGGCCCGCAGGGTCCCCTGGGGATCAATCAGAAAGGTGTGACGCTGGGAAAAGGGCGAAATCCAGCTGCCGTAGCGCTTGCTCACCGCACCACCGGGATCGGAGAGGAGGGGAAAAGCCAGCCCCTCGCTGCTGCAGAAGGACGCATGCGAATCGGGATCGTCGGCACTCACCCCCACCACCTCGGCTCCGGCGGCGTGGAAGGCGCTGAGTTGTTGCTGGAAGCGCTGGGCCTCCAGGGTGCAGCCCCCGGTGAAATCCCTGGGATAGAAATAGAGAACCAGCCAACGGCCGGAGAAATCACCAAGGCTCAGTGTGGCCTCCAGCACGTTGCCACTCGCCTGGCCTGGTGTGTCGCTGGGCGCCACGCCGCTGAGGCTGAACGCTGGCGCGGGTTGATCAAGTTCTGGCAGGGTGCCGCCCAATGCAAAAGCCTGCCGGGGCACCCCCAGCAGGCTTGCGGAGACCAGGGCAGCACGCAGAAGCGTGCGGCGGCGCATGAGATCAGATCTTGGCGAGGTTGATGCCCAGTTCCTTGGCGTAGGCGCCCAGGCCCTTCTTCTGAATGGTCTTGAGGGCTCGGGTGGACACGCGCAGCTTCACGAAGCGGTTGCCCTCGGCCCACCAGAGGCGGCGTTCCTGCAGATTCACCTGCTGGAGTTTCTTGGTGCGCACGTGGGAGTGCGACACGGCCATGCCGTTGTTGGCGCGCTTGCCGGTGAGCTGGCAGACCCGGGACATGTCCGATCTTCTGAAACGACTGGAGGGCTAAGGCCCAAGCTGTGAGTGTATCAACCGACGTTGCGCGGAAGCTCGAGCACCACTTCAGCGCCGCCGAGCGTTGCGCTGCGGCCAACGCGCAGTCGCCCGCGGTGGTTGGTGGCGGCAGTCTGGGCAAGGAACAGCCCCAGTCCCATACCTGTGGCCTTGGAACTCTTCAGCAATTCCCAGCTGGTGTCACAGCGGTGATCCGGGGGAAAACCCGGTCCGCTGTCGGCCAGCACAACATTGATCTGGCCGGGCTGCCGCTGCAGCTCCATCCGGATCTTCCGGGTGGACGGGCGCTGGTTCTCCATCGCCTGGAGAGCGTTCCGCAACAGATTCACAACTGCCATCTGCAGCTGGGCGCTGTCACCCTGGAGGGAGCAGGCCTGGTCGAGCCCCACATCGCTGAGCTGAACCTGCTGCGCCTCGATCTCGCTGCGCATGAAAACCAGAGTGCTGCGCAGGATGGCCGATAGATCCACACAGCTGTGCAGAGTCTCCACGTTGCGGAGCAGCATGCGCATCCTCTCCACGGTGGTCACCACCATTTCGGCATCGGCGGTGAGTGAGCTCAGACGCTGTTCCAGAACGGCTGTGGCGCCGGCGGGGGGAATGGCGGCCAGATCATGAGCGGCCAGGCGACACTTCAGCAGGATGGCCGCGAGGGGCTGCTGGATCTCATGGGCGACGGCGGCAGCGGTCAGGCTGGTCTTGAGTTTCTGCTCAAGCAGCCCGCGTTGCTGTTCCTCGCGGAGCCGTTCGCGCTCCTGAGCTTCGCCAAGTTCAGCCTCGAAGCGTTTGCGAGCACTGATATCAATCAGATTCACATAGCAGAGATCTACGGCCTGATTGCCGATCGGTCCGCAGCCTCCTGCCACGAGGGTATAGCCGATGGTGCTGTCTTTGCGAATGAACCGTTTCTCTAGCTCATAGCTGTCGATCTCACGCCTGAGTAAACGTTGGAACTGGCGCTCTTCAGCCGCCAGGTCGTCGGGATGGGTGAGTTCAGACCAGGTTCGACTGAGCAGTTCCTCACGGCTGTAGCCGAGCAACCGGCAGGTTTCATCATTCACCTCAATCCAGGCCCTGCTGGAGGATGTGATGGCGGTGCCAACCACCGGGATATCGAAGAACGTGCGGTAGCGCCTTTCGCTGTTCTCCAGGGCCGTCTTTGTGGCATTGAGGATCTCCATCTGTTGGTGCAGTTCCCTGGCACGGATTGATTCGGCATGGGAAAAAGCGGAGATCAGGCAGCGTGAGATCGCCAGAAACGTGAAGAAGTAAAGCGGCAGGAAGGCCATGGTCTGCCCAAAGCCCGGCATGACTGCTGGCGGACCTGACAGCGATGGAATCTCGGTACGGAGCTGGGCGTCATGCCAGTGCCGTGCGGAGATCAAGGTCAGTTGAAACGTCAACAGCCCGACAAGGGTGTGCAGTGGTGGGGAGCCAGGACGATGGGAGATCCGCAGCACTTCCAGCAGAGCCCAGAGACTGAACACGACCAGGAGCAGCCCAATCAGAAACTGTTGGGATTGGTGGAGGCGGTTGGTCGATAAGACTTCGTAAATCGAGCTGAGTAGGAAAATCAGGGCCGAAAGCGTCCATGCAGCTTGAAGTGCGATGGCCGCCGATGACCTGACCCTCAGGCCGTCTGCGGTGGCCTGTGCCATCTTCATCAGTTCGAAGGGTGGGTGCCAAGGGCTGTCAAGGGCCCCAGCGCCTGCTTCCAGTCTTGGCTGCAGCCCCGACGCAAGGCGTCGCACGAGACCTTCCAAGCGGGCAACGCCACCTGCCGTGAGATCTCCTGCAAGCGCCTCATGTCCTGGGGAACGACAGGCACGCGCTGCAGCTGGCTGGGCGCGCGGCCGGAGCAGGGACCCTGGGTGAGACAGGCCTCGGCTTCACGCTGACGATGCCTGGAGTAGGTCCACATCCTGTCGATCTGCGCTTGGAACGCCTGCCGGAGGCGGTGCTGTTGATCAGGCGAAAGGTTGTTCCATTTCTGGTTGGCCATCACATAGCCATTGAAGCCAAACTGTAAGACCAGCGGATAGTAATAGCTTGTGTGAGCGCCCCAGTCATCAAAATCGGCGGATGCAGCGCTGGTGACAGCGCAGTTGACCAAGTCTT
>JBILDP010000003.1:0-28191 GCA_044352535.1 Prochlorococcaceae cyanobacterium | reverse complement strand
CGCCGCGAGGGCGTCGATCTGACCAGCGTTGATGAATTCGCCGCGGGCATCAGCCTGCGCAACGACCTTGGTGAAGGCGTCGAACATTGAGGAGCTCCTGTTCTCGACGGGGAGTCGGGGAGGGTGGATAGGGCGCCAGGTTGGTTCGCCCAGCTGCCGCCAGGCACTCGTCAACTTGACCAGGCCATTCTTGGCCTTTATTGGCTCTGGATGAGGGGCCGTTAACAAACAGTCATGGCTTGAGAGCCCTTGCGCCACGGGCGATCTGCGGTGGATTTCCGGGGCCGCCGATCGGGGGCTCCGACTGCCGACGGCTGCCGTTCGCTGGCCATAAAAAAGCCGCCCCTGGGAAAGGGCGGCCTCGGGGATGCGGGGGCAGGGCCGGGCCTGCTCCCGTTTCACCCTTCTGTTTTCCTGGCGGCCTTCTTGCGGGCCGGGGCAGGCTGCTTGGCCTCGAGATCACCGCCGCTCACGCTCACGCCCGTGATCTTGCCGCCCATGCGCTGCACCATTCGCATGGTTTCGTTCATGCGGGTGTAGGGCACGTTCATCACCAGGTCCGCCGTGCGGGAGTAGTCGTTGTTGTTCATGCCGGTCACCGTGAACGTGACCTGGCGGCCGCTGTTGAAGCTGGTGCCTCGGGTGCCTGCGGAAACCTTCATGGCTTGTGGGTGGAAAGGAGTTGCGGAAGGAGATCAGTTGACCGGGGTGAGGCTGGCGATGCGTCCACCCTGGCGTTGCACCTGCTGCTGCACCTGCAACAGCTTGTTGAAGGGCACGAACAGCACTCGGTTGCTGCGCTTGTGCAGGCGATAGTTGTTGAAGCCGGTGACTTCCACCCGGAAGGTGCGGCCCTCCTCGCCGGCACCGACACCCTGACGGGTAATGCCGTCGCTGCTGACGCCGCGGAAAATGCTGCCTTTGGCGTTGGGGCTCACCACCGGCATGGGCTTCTCAGCGTGCACTGCGGGGTTGAGACGTGACTGGGTCTTGAGCGCGTCACCGCGCACGGATGCTCCCACGCCGCGGGTGAGCTGCAGCATGTAGGAAAACTGCAGGCCCTGTTGGCCAGCGCCGTAGTTGAAGCCGTGCAGGTAGGGCACCACCTCTTCGCCGAAACGCTCCTGGTACTCAGCGCTGTCGATGTAGGAATCGATCTCGGCGTCGTAACCCTGCTCCTGGAGGATCGTGAAGTGGTGGAGCATCTCGGCCTTGTTCTGCGGGGCACGGCCGAGGAGATGTTTGAAATTCAGCTCAATGAAGCGGTAAGGGTTGCAGTTCTCAAAGAACTTGCTCTTGTACAGACCGCTCTTGGCGACCTGGCGCACAAACTCACGCACGCTCAGGTAGCCGCGCTTGAACAGGGACTCAGGTCCCTCCAGCCGCTCGCTGGCCATCACGTATTGATTGCCCAGCACCTGCTTGTAGACGGCGCGGATCAGCAGGGCCTTGTCGCTTTCGGTGGCGTTTGACCAGTTTTCCTTGGAGCGATCGTTCTGGAAACGCTCGATGCCCAGGTAGGCGGCGTTGGCGAGGGTCATGGACGGGAGGAGCCGGGAGAAGGGGGGAGAGCCGAGGCGGCAACCAGCTTTGGCAACACCTGGCCCCTGGTAGCAACCACTGGCACAGGCTGCTGCCGGATCCTATGGGGACTGTTTGACGCGATCACAAGCCTTTCACAATCGTTACAAACAGAGCCCTCTGGCGTCCCCGTGCAGCGTCGATACCATCGGCCCACCTGCCCCGCCTGTCATGGCGTCTGCGTCGCTGAACTCCGCCTCCGACGTCCAGCCCGTCGTGCGCCTGGCGGCACAACTGCAGAGCCTCTCGGAGCTCACCGAGTCGCTGGCGTTTCGGCTGCTGGAGCTTGAGGAGCGATTGGCGGCTCAGGAGTTGCGGCTCGAATCCCTGGTTCAGGCAGAGGGGGCGGAGTCAGACCATGGGGGCGATACCGAATTGCGGCTCGATGACACCGAGGAGCGCCTCGCGCGTCTGGAGGCGCTGCTGAGTGGTTTGGCCAGCCCTGGTGCAGCCCGTCACGGGGCGGGCGTGCTGCCCCTGTCCCGTCCCGAGAGGGATGTTCAGGCCAATCGGGCCATCCACCGGGATCCTGATCTGGGTGAGGAGCCCTTTTACGAGGAGGAGGAGCAGCTGTTCATGGATGAACAACCGTTCCTGAATGACACCTTGAGCGGGGCTATCAGCGACGGCGAAGAGCTCGATCGCCTTGATTCTCTGGATCGCCTCAGCGCCTGAGTCGTTGTCTTTCAGACGTTGAGCGCCGAAAGCCAGTGCTCGGGAATCTCCTGGCTGTAATCGGCCACCCGTTCGAATTCGAATTCCCCTGCCAGTGAGCCCCAGATCAGTTCGTGTGACTGGGGGTCATGGCCCCGATCGATTGTGCGCATGCCTGCAGCACTGAGTTCCAGCCGGCTCACCAGGTATGTGGTTTGGCCCTTGCGCTCCACCAGGCAGCGGCAGCCAGGTTCCACCTCGCCAACGAAGCCATCGCCCTGCTCGCGCACCACGTAGGCGCAGCCCTGGAGGGGCCTGAGGTCGCCTGGTTGGATCTGGCTGCGCAGCTCGGCATTGTCGATCGCGCCCCAGAACCGCTGGTCATCGACCAGGGCCTGGTTGTGGATCACGAGCCCATCCGCACCGAGCTCGGGCCGTAGCACCCGCAGGCGGTAGGGAGCCGCTGGATTGATGGCGTAGCTCTGGTCGAGCAGCAGTGATCCCGGGGCCAGCTGGGGCAGGGGCCGGAACTTCACCAGGATGTGGGCGTAGAGCGGTGGATTCTCAAAGGCCTGCTGCTGATTGCTGAAGCCGGCGCTGAGCAGGCGCACCAGGCGGATGAGGGGACTGTCCATCAGGATTGGGGTGAGCGTGGCTCAGAGGCCAAGCAGGCGCAGGCGGAATTCAGCCACCTGGCGCGCGATCTCCGGAGCACTCTGGTGGAAGGGGTGGTCTTCCAGTTGGGCCAGGATCAGGGCCCGCTTGCTGTCGCGGTCGAGGCCGTGGAGAGGCTGCTGACGCTCGTGCTCCTGCCACGCCTCATCAAAGGCCTGGGCGAAGCTGTCGGCGTTGTTGAACACCCGTTTGCCTGCTGCGTCAGCGCCGAAGGGATCGAGGGGACGAGCCACGGGAACGCATACCAGGGTGAAGCCCACAACTCCATCGCTCTGGGGCGCGGATGAGATGTGGGGAAATGCCAGGACCCAGATTTGAACTGGGGACACGGCGATTTTCAGTCGCCTGCTCTACCAACTGAGCTATCCCGGCCCGTCGCCTTGGCGACCCACGGATCTTAAATCACCGACTCGCCATGGCCCTTGGCTTGCCAGGGAGTGCGGGCCAGGCAGGCGATCCCAGCCACGCGCCAGCCCGCGGCCTGGAGGGCATCACTGGCCGCCAGCGCGGTGGCGCCGGTGGTGAGGATGTCGTCTACCACCAGCACCATTGGCCTTGGACCAAGCCGGTTGGTGTCTGGCGGCTCGCTGCTGAAGGCACCTGCCTGGTTGGCCCAGCGCAGCTCTCTGCCCAGATGGTGCTGGCCCAGCACTGGCCTGCTGCGTCGTAGCAGGGGGCGGAGCGGGCAGCCAAGCTGCTGGCTCAGGCTTTCGGCCAGCAGCTGGGGCAGTGGATTGGCCTGGCGCTTCCAGCTGGCCACCGGCACCAGCACCGCTCGCGCCTGCTTCGCACCAAGCTCCTGGCGCAATGCCGACGCGAGCCCCACCACGAGGCTGGTGAGAGCCAGGGGGCTGGGGGTCCGGCGCAGGTTCAGCAGGTGGTGGCGAAGAGCACCGCTGTAGCTGCCGGCGGCCCACCAAGGGAGCGGTTCCTGGCCGTGTATGCCCTCGATGGGGAGGTCCAGCTCGGGCGCTCTTGCGGTGATCCCTGGGGCGATCAGCCAGTCGAGGGCCAGGGCGGTGTGAAGGCGGCTCCACGCAGCCGGGCGGCGGCTGAGTTTGGGTTTCAGGGCAGGAACCATGGGTCTGGGCAGGGTTGATCCCAGGATTCCCACCGCCAGGCGACCAGTCTGCCGCGGCCGTGTTCAGGCCGGGAGTGCCCGCAGCATGGCCACCAGGGTGCGGTGGGCGTCTTCACTGTCGCTGAGGGTGTGATCGAAGCGGATCTGCAGGGCTTCGCCATCCACCTCCAGCTCCATCGTCTCGGGGCCGACGGCCACCATCCGCGCCGCCCTGGGGTTGGCCACACCGCCGTAGTGGCGGGCATAGGCCAACACCGCCTCGGCGTGGTCGTCGTTCATGTGTTTGCAGATCCGATCGCTCACGGCGGGGGTGAGGGCGTCGGCGGCCATGGGATGGGGGCGAGTTGGGCTGATTCTGCAGCCGCCGCTCAAATGCCGTGCTGGTCACGCCGTGGCTTCAGCCGGCGGCGAAGCGCTGCCAGAGCAGCAGGCCGAGGCGGATGGCGCTGAAGCTCACGTAGCCGGCCAGCACCACAAAAAGAGCCAGGGCCAGTCCATCGCGCAGCTTGTTCATGGCCGGGGCAGGGCAGTTGCTGCCAGTTTGGCCATCCCCAGGGCTGCGCTCAGCCGGGGGCGGTTGAGCACTGGCACCCCCAGCAGCCGCTCGCGGATGGCCCGCCACTGGGGGTTGCGGGCGCCGCCGCCCAGGCTGATCACCCGGTGCACCGGCGGTGCTCCCAGCTCCCGCAGCCGCGCCCAGCCCGCCGCCTCATGGCGAGCCAGGCCCTCCAAGAGGCCCTGCAGAAAGCGCACATCGCTCACGGGCCGTGGCTCCAGCACCGGCTCAAGCATTGGGTCGTCGATCGGGAAGCGCTCGCCGCGCCCCGGCAGGGGGCGCAGCTCCAGGCCGCTGGGCTGGCGCGGATCAATCTGGCGGCTGAGCTCCGCCAGCTGGCAGTCGCCGAAAAACTGCCGCAGTACCCCGGCGCCGGCATTGGCGGCACCGCCCACAAGCCAGCGGCCGGCCAGTCGGTGGCTGCTCACGCCAGGCCCATCGATCGGTGCAGGCGCCCACTGCTTGAGCACCAGCGTGGTGCCCAGCACGGTGATGCCATCGCCCGGGCCTGGATCTGCAGCCAGCACACCGGCGTTGGCGTCGGTGCTGCCGGCCATCACCAGGCAGCTCGCCGGGAGCCCCAGGGCTGGGGCAGCTGCGGGGGCCAGCTGCCCCAGCACACTGCCGCTGGCAGCGATCTCCGGCAGGGCTGGGGCCCAGGGCTGCTGGCCGATGGCGCCTGTCCAGCGCTGTTGCTGCAGATCCCAGCCCAGTCGCAGGTTGTTGCCCTCCTCACCCCAGCGCCAGCAGCCGAGCAGCCAGCCCATCAGCCAGTCGGCCTGGTGGCGCAGCAGCCAGGGCCCGGCCTCGCCGCCTGTTTCACCAGCCGCGAGCAGCGCCAGGGCCCGCGCCAGGCTGCCGCTCGGGCTGGCGGCCGGGCCGCCGCCGGCGATCGCCTGTGCTTGAGCAGCCTGCTCAGGGCAGGCCTGGTGATAGGGCAGGGCCTGCCCCAGGACGCCGGCGGCCAGGGAGCCATCGGTGTGGCACAGCAGCAGGGTGCCGGAGGTGCCATCGATGGCGATGGCGCCCACCCGCTGGCGCTGTGCCGCTGGCAGTTGGCGAGTCAGGGTGATCAGGCCCTGGCGCCAGCCCTCGGGATCGCTGAACGGGCGCGGATAGGAGCAGGCGAGCTCGACCATCTGAGCGCCCTGGCGGTCCACCAGGGCCAGCCGCAGGCCGCTGCTGCCCAGGTCGACGCCAAGGGCCAGGGGCTCAGGCGGCAACGCGGCTGGCGGTGGCCTGCTTCAAGGTGGCGGTGATGGCCGTCACGTCTTCCCAGGGCAGGTTGAGGTCGCTGCGGCCGAAGTGGCCGTAGGCGGCCACATCCTGATAGAAGCGGCCGCCGCGCTGCTGGGGCAGCTGGCGCAGGCCGAAGGTCTCGATGATGGCGCCCGGGCGCAGGTCGAAGTGCTCCTGCACCAGGGCGGTGAGGTCGGCATCCGCCAGGGAGCCGGTGCCGAAGCTCTCCACCAGGATGCTCACCGGTTTGGCTACGCCAATCGCGTAGCTGAGCTGCACTTCGGCTTTCTTGGCCAGGCCTGCGGCCACCAGGGCCTTGGCCACGTAGCGGGCGGCGTAGGCCGCCGAGCGATCCACCTTGGTGGGGTCCTTGCCGGAGAAGGCACCGCCGCCGTGGCGGGCATAGCCGCCGTAGGTGTCCACGATGATCTTCCGGCCGGTGAGGCCCGCATCGCCCTGGGGACCGCCCACCACAAACTTGCCGGTGGGGTTCACCAGAAAGCGGGTGCTGTCCTGGGCCGGCTTGAGGCTGAGATCGCTGGTGGCTGGCTCCACCACGTGAGTCCAGAGGTCGGCGGCGATGCGCTCGCGCAGGGCCTTCTCCTCTGAGATGCCGTCGATTTCGGCGGTGTGCTGGGTGGAGATCAGGATCGTGTCGATCGCCACGGGTTGGTCGTCTTCATAGACCACACTCACCTGGGTCTTGCCGTCGGGCAGCAGGTAACCGAGCGTGCCGTTGTGGCGCACTTCCGCCAGACGCCGTGCCAGCCGGTGGGCCAGGCTGATCGGCAAGGGCATCAGCTCCGGCGTTTCATTGCAGGCGTAGCCAAACATGATTCCCTGGTCGCCTGCGCCGATCAGGTCGAGCGGATCGCCGGCATGGTCGTCGGCCTCATCCACCCCCTGGGCGATGTCGGGCGACTGCTGATCGAGGGCCACCAGCACGGCGCAGCTGTTGGCGTCGAAGCCGCCGGCGCGGGCACCGCTGTAGCCGATCCGCTCGATCACGCCGCGCACCAGGGTGTTGAAGTCGACCCTGGCGTTGGTGGTCACCTCGCCGGTGATCAGGCAAAGGCCGGTATTCACCACCGTCTCACAGGCCACCCGAGAAGCCGGGTCCTGGGCCAGCAGGGCGTCGAGCACCGCATCGCTCACCTGGTCGCAGATCTTGTCGGGATGTCCTTCCGTGACTGACTCGGAGGTGAACACATAGCGACTGCCCATGGCGGCTCGGTCATGCGGGAGCACACCCTATTCCCAGCCTCCAGAGGGCTGCTGGCGCTCCCGATGCGGGGGGTCGGGATTCCTGGGGAATCAGCTGCTCACGGTCAGTTCGCTCCATTGCCGCACCTGCGGGAAGCGGGGATCGAGTGGTGGTTTGCGTCGCCAGGCAGCGGTGTAGCCCAGCACAACCGGCACGCCGGCGGCCTGGGCCATGCGCAGATCGCTGTTGGCATCGCCGATCAGAGCGCAGGCCTCGGCCGGCACTCCCAGCTCGGCGCAGAGGGCGTGCACAGCTGCGGGATCGGGTTTGCGGGGCGTGTGTTCGGCGCTCCAGCAGGCCTGGAAGAAGCCACTCAGCTGCTCGGCGGCCAGAAAGGCCTGGATCCCTGCCATCTCGTCGTTGCTGATCACGGCGCAACGCAGGCCGGCAGCGGCCAGCTGCGCCATCAGCGCGTGCAGTCCCTGGGTCGCCCGGGGTCTGTGGCTGCTGCCCTGGCCGTGCAGGTTATCGGTGGCGGCAAACACCACTTCGCTCAAGCTGAGGGCTTCGGGCCAGCCCAGACCCACCTGGGCCAGGGCGGTGGCGGTGGAGATCAGATTGTGGCTGCGGCTGGCCACGGCGGTGGTGCCGGCCGGATGCACGCCGGCGGGTTCCAGCCCGTAGGCCCGCCGCAGCAGGTCGTCGCACTCGGTCAGCCGCTCGGCGGTGAGTTCGGGGTGATGCTCCCTGAGCAGCCGAAGACCATGAAAAACCCTGGCCTCGGCCAGGGCATGGAGCATGGGCTCGCTGATCGAGAGGGTGCCGTCCTTGTCGAACAGCACCGCCTGGATCGGTTGGTCGGCCGGGCCGATCGGCTCGCCCCGCAGCAGCAGTTGGGCCACGGGAAGCGCTGATCAGTCGAGGGTGACGCCCATGGGCTCGTTGTCCTCGGCCTGCTCCAGCAGCATCTGCTTGTAGCGGGCGGCCATCTCCTCGGCCTTTTCGAACACCTTCTGGGGATCAGTGAGCATGTCGCCGGGCTCGGGCTCGAGAGCCTTGGTGGAGAGGGAGATCCGGCCCCGCTCGGCGTCGAGGTCGATGATCATCACCTTCATCTGGTCGTTCACATTGAGCACCGTGTGCGGTGTCTCGATGTGCTCGTGGCTGATCTCGGAGATGTGCAGCAGGCCGCTCACGCCGCCGATATCGATGAAGGCGCCATAGGGCTTGATCCCGCGCACGGTGCCGAGCACCACTTCGCCCACCTCGAGGCGATTCATCTTGCGCTCCACCAGGGCGCGGCGATGGCTGAGCACCAGGCGGTTGCGCTCCTCATCCACCTCCAGGAACTTGAGAGGCAGGAAGTCGGCGACCAACTCCTCCTTGGCCTTGCGGGTGCTGATGTGGCTGCCAGGAATGAAGCCGCGCAGGCCTTCCACCCGCACCAGGGCACCACCGCGGTTGGTGGCGAACACCTCGCTGTAGATAGTGGCGTCTTCTTTCTGGAGCTGCCGCACGCGCTCCCAGGCGCGTTGGTATTCGATGCGGCGGATGGAGAGCGAGAGCTGGCCGTCCTCGTTCTCCTCACTCATGATGAAGAACTCGCGGATCTCACCGGGCTGCAGCACGTCGCTGAGGCCCTCCACCCGATTGATCGACACCTCCTGCAGGGGCATGAAGGCGGCGGTCTTGGCGCCGATGTCGATCATCGCGCCCTTCGACTCAAGGGCGAACACGGTGCCGTTGACAACGTCGCCGGGTTTGAAGTTGTAGTCGTACTTGCTGAGCAGCGAAGCGAATTCATCCAGCGTGAATCCCACGCCGTCGAGATCGCGCGACTGGGCGCGGCTGCTGGGGTCGTCGGCCGTCGGCACCTCTTCCGGGATGGCGAGGTCGAGATCGGTGGCCGCGTCAGCGGCGAGCTCGAGCTCGGCCTCGGTGCTGCTGATGTCGGAAGGGGTCACGGTCATTGGAAATCAGGCGGCCTGCCGTTGGGCAGGAAGAATGGGGATGGCTGCAGCTGCCCGCCAGCAGAGCATGCCAAATAAGAAATCTACCAAGGCGCCTGCACCTCGGCTGTAATCGGGCAGCTGTGGGCCCCCCGCTGGGGGCCCGGGCTTGATTCAGCCGATCGCAGCCAGGGCCAGCGCGTTGGCTTCAGCTGCGGTGCGTTGGCTGGTCTGGCTGCGATTGAGGCCTTCCAGCGTCGCGACAAAGTCGCTGATGCCCTGGAATTGCCTGTAAACCGAGGCGAAACGCACATAGGCCACTTCGCTCATGCCGCTGAGGTGCTGCAACACCAGCTCTCCGATCTCGGCGCTGCCCACCTCGCGACCGCTGCGCTGTTGCAGCTGCAATTCAATTTCATCCACCAGCCCTTCCAGCCTGGCTGGCTCCAGTCCCGTTTTTTCGCAGGCCCTCAGCAGGCCATGCAGCAGTTTGGAGCGGTTGAAGGTCTCACGATTGCCATTGCGCTTCACCACGGTGATCGGCACCGTTTCCACCCGTTCGTAGGTGGTGAAACGAAATTCGCAGTTGAGGCACTCCCGCCGGCGACGCACACTGCGCCCCCCATCGGCAGCCCGCGACTCGAGCACCCGGCTATCGGTGTGTTGGCAGGAGGGGCATTGCATCCCCGCATCCCGGGTGACCTTGCTGAAGTTTAGGCAGCGCTTCTGCGCTTGGAAAGTCCTTGCGCACGCTGAATAGTGATCTCCATGGAGATCCGAATGGAGATCCGATGACCTGTTGGAAGCGACTTCGCAGAAAAAAGGCCCCTGTTTACAGGGGCCCTTGCTTTCACTTGCCGATCTTCGGTGGATCGCGGAAGGCGATCGCGAAGAACAGGGTGGAAATGGCCAACGCCAGGATCAGGATGTAGGCAAAGCTCTCCATGGGATCTCCTGATGGTCAGCTGAGGGTAGAGCCGGCCGGAGGCACGTAGCCAGGCGGCAGTCGGCGAGTGGAGCGATCGCCCAGTTTCTGGAACAGACCGAATTCCACCTGTTCGCCAAGGTCAGGGTCAATACCGGCGAACACGTCGCGGTAGAGGGTACGGGCTCCGTGCCAGATGTGGCCGAAGAAGAAGAGCAGGGCGAAGGTGGCGTGGCCGAAGGTGAACCAGCCGCGGGGGGAACTGCGGAAGGTGCCGTCGGAGTGATAGGTCTCGCGATCGAATTCGAACGCTTCGCCCAGCTGGGCCTTGCGGGCCAGACGCTTCACATCAGCGGGGTCGGTGAAGGTCTGTCCGTTGAGTGCACCGCCGTAAACGGTGGCGGTCACACCCTGTTGCTCAAAGGAGTACTTGGCTTCAGCGCGGCGGAAGGGGATGTCGGCCCGCACGATCCCATTCTGGTCTTCGAGCACAACGGGGAAGTTCTCGAAGAAGTTGGGGAGGCGCCGCACTTCCAGCTCACGACCTTCCTTGTCTGTGAAGGAGATGTGGCCGACCCAACCGGTGGGAAGACCATCACCGTTCACCATCGGACCCACGCGGAACAGGCCGCCCTTGGCGGGGCTGTTACCCACATAGTCGTAGAAGGCAAGTTTCTCGGGAACCGAAGCCCAGGCCTGTTCCTTGGTGGCGCCGTTGTCGAGCGCGGTCTGCACGCGGCGGTTGATTTCAGTCTTGAAGTAGCTCTGGTCCCACTGGTAGCGGGTGGGGCCAAACAGCTCAACAGGGGTGGCTGCCGCGCCGTACCACATGGTGCCTGCCACCACAAAGGCAGCGAAGAACACGGCGGCGATGGCGGATGCCAGCACCGTTTCGATGTTGCCCATGCGTAGCGCCTTGTAGAGGCGCTCGGGCGGACGGGTTGTGATGTGGAAGATGCCAGCAATGATGCCGACGATGCCGGCGGCGATGTGGTGCGCCACGATGCCGCCGGGGTTGAAGGGGTTAAACCCGTCAGGGCCCCACGAGGGCTGCACAGGCTCGAGATGTCCGCTGATGCCGTAGGCGTCACTCACCCACATGCCGGGGCCGAACACACCGGTGAGGTGGAAAGCACCGAAACCGAAGCAGGCGAGGCCGGCCAGCAGCAGGTGGATGCCGAAGATCTTGGGCAGGTCGAGCGCCGGCTCACCGGTGCGGGGGTCCTGCCAGATCTCCAGATCCCAGTAGGTCCAGTGCCAGATGGCAGCCAGGAAGAGGAGGCCGCTCAAGATGATGTGGGCTGCGGCGACGCCTTCGAAGCTCCAGAAGCCGGGGTCGACGCCGGTTTCGCCGGTGATGCTCCAGCCGCCCCAGCTGCCGGTCACGCCAAGGCGTGCCATGAAGGGCATCACAAACATGCCCTGGCGCCACATCGGGTTGAGCACCGGGTCGGATGGATCAAAAATCGCGAGCTCGTAAAGCGCCATGGAGCCGGCCCAGCCGGCCACCAGCGCGGTGTGCATGAGGTGCACGGCGAGCAAGCGGCCCGGGTCGTTGATCACGACCGTGTGCACCCGATACCAGGGCAATCCCATGGGGAGACGTTCTGGGGTGGGTGCGGCGATCGTAAGGGTCGCGCCGCTCCTGCCGCGGCGGTGGTAACGCTCCGCAACGGGGCGACTCAGAATGGCGCCAGCTGCCTGAGTCGCCATGCCCGTGATCCGCTTCGTGCGCGAGGGCCGGGATGTGGAGTGCTACCCCGGCGAAAACCTGCGTGAGGTGGCACTGCGAGAGGGCATTCAGCTCTATGGCCTCAAGGGCACCCTCGGCAATTGCGGCGGTTGCGGCCAGTGCATCACCTGTTTCGTCGAGGTGCCGGAGGGCACCTCGGCCCTGGCCCTCACGGCCCGCACCACGGTGGAGGACCAGAAGCTCAGGCGTCGGCCCCAGCAGTGGCGCCTGGCCTGCCAGGCCCTGGTGCAGCAGTCGTTGCTGGTGATCACCCGGCCCCAGGTGGGTCTGGGCGACAAAGACACCCTGGTGGCCCAGGCCTTGGCCACGCCCTTGCCTGCTGGTCCAACCAGCTGGCCGGCTCCGGCAGCAGGAGCCGACGACGCTGTCGACGCCTCCGATGCGGTGCTCGCTGATCAGGAGGACGCGTTGACCGCGAAGCGGAGCGAGGCGGCCAGCGATGGGGGCGCGGGCAGCAAGCCGGATGGTCCTGAGCGCAACGAGCAGTGAAGCCGCGGGGATTCCCGCCGAACAGCGGTGATACCCTCCCAGCACTGACCTCCCAGCCATGGAAACCAACGATCTCGGCTTCGTCGCCAGCTTGCTGTTCGTGCTGGTTCCGGCGGTGTTCCTGATCGTGCTCTACATCCAGACCAACAGCCGCCAGGGCGGCTGAGGTCTGGTGCTCGAACCAGAGGGCCGGAGGCGCCTCAGCTCCGGCCCTCTGGTTCGCGCACCAGCAGAACCGGGGCCGGGGCATGCACCCGGATGTAGTCGCTCACGGAGCTGCCCAGCAGGCGGTCGAGATCCACAAGGGCCTTCGCCACCACTGGACGCCGGTCCTGGGAGGCAATCACCAGCAGGTCGGCCCTGCACTCCTCGGCGGCGGCGCACACGGTGCGACCGATATCGCCGGTGCGATGGATCGGCTTGAGTTCGACACCGAAGCTGCGGGCGCGCTGCACAGCCTTCTCCAGCACCTCATCGGCGGGTGACTTGCCCCCCCGTGATGGCTTGATGTCCTGCCGGGTCACGTGCACACCGGTGAGTGTGCCGCCGGGAATCTCCCGCACCAGCTCGCAGGCCAGCTTGATGGCGTCATCCCCCACACCGGTGCCGTCGATGGTGACCATCACGCGGTTGATACGGCGGATGTAGAGGTCGTCGCGCACCAACAGCATCGGCCGCGTGGAGAGCTGAAACACGTATTGGCTGGCGCTGTTGCTGAGGATCGACTGCAGCCGGCTGAGGCCGCGGGAGCCCATCACGATCAGGTCGCTATTGATCTCTTCGGCCACCTTCAGCACGGTCTGCTTGGCGTCGCCCTGGCGGATGATCGTGTTCACCTCGCTGGGGCTCAGGCCAAGGCGCTGCACGGCCTCGGCCACCATCCCGGCGGCCTGTTGGGAGTGTTCGGTGTAGTTGTCGCCCGCCTGCTCTGGCACCACGTGCAGCAGGTTGACCCGGGCCTGCTTCACCACGGGGATTTCGCGCAACATGCGCACCATCTCCTCAACATGACCCTTGCCGGAATCGGCGATCAGAACATTGCGAAACACTTGGGATCTGCCAGGCGCTGGGGCAGCCTATGGCCGTTTTCCCGGTGCGAGCGGCGGCCCATGCAGACCGTGATCAACGGCGAACCTCGCTGGTTGCTGCAGCGCCGGGTGCTGCCTCAGCACACCGACCATGCCGGTGTCATGTGGCATGGGGCCTATCTGGCCTGGCTGGAGGAGGCCAGGGTGGAGGCCCTGGCAGCCGTTGGCCTGGCCTACAGCGATCTCTCGGCCCGGGGGCTGGAGCTGCCGGTGGTGAGCCTCAAGATCGACTATCGCCAGTCGCTGCTCCATGGCGAGGCCGTGCAGCTCTGGAGTGAGGCGCTGCCTCGGCGGGGCGTGAAGTTCCCCTGGCGCAGCCAGTTTGTGAAAGCTGATGGGGTTCTGGCGGCGGAGGCGTCCGTTGAGCTGGTGCTGATCCGGCGGCCACTCGGCGAAGGGCAGGTTCCACAGCTCCTGCGCCGACCGCCCGCCGACCTGGAGGCAGCCCTGGCGGCCCTGGCCCGCGGCCCCGGCTAGTCTTCTGGTACACCTGTATTGGTCAGATGGCGGCTGGGTCCCTGTTTGCGTCCTCGGTGGCTGGGCGCTCGGCCGTTCTGTCCTGGCGGGGGCGGGATTTCGGGCCGTTGATGCCCCGGATGCGGGCCAGCGCAGGCGGGAGCTGGAGCTGTGAGCAACGGGCCTGGTGGCTGCTCTGGGCAGCCTGCCCTGGTCTGGGGTGGGATCTGCTGTCCCGCATCGAGCGGGAACTGGGCGGCTTGGCGCCGGCCTGGTGTGCTCCCCTTGAGCGCCTGGCGACCGTCAAGGGAATCGGTTCAGGGCTCTGTCGCCGCATTGAGGCCCATCGGCGCCAGTGGGGTGTCGACCCGCTGGCCACCTGGATGGCCAGCAGCGATTGGCCCCGTCGGGTGCTGTTGCCGGGCGACCCGGCGATGCCCCCGGCGGTGGGGCGGCTGGCGCGGCCGCCGCTCGGTCTGTACTGGCAGGGGCGTGGTGCGCTGTGGTCGCTGCTGCGTCGCCGGCAGGCTGTGGCCGTGGTGGGTACCCGCCGGGCTTCCGCCCATGGCCTGGCGATGGCCGAAGCGATCGGCGCGGCCCTGGCCGAGGCCGGATGGCCGGTGGTGAGTGGGCTGGCCGAGGGGATCGATGGGGCGGCCCACCAGGGCTGTCTGTCCCGCCAGGGGTGCCCGGTTGCGGTGCTCGGCACCCCCCTGGAGCGGGTCTATCCGCGCCATCACCACGCCCTCCAGTCTGAGGTTGCCGCATCCGGCCTGCTGATCAGTGAGCACCCAGCCGGCACGTCCGTGAGAGCTGGTCATTTCGCTGCCCGCAACAGGCTGCAGGTGGCTCTTGCCTCTGCCCTCGTGGTGGTGGAGTGCCCTGATCGCAGTGGTGCCCTGCACTCCGTGCAGTTGGCATGGGAGCAGCAGTTGCCGATCTGGGCGGTGCCGGCCGACACCACCCGTGTCTCTGCGGCAGGTAGCAATCGGCTGCTGGCACAGGGGGCCACAGCTCTGCTTGAGCCCCAGCACCTGATCCGCCAGTTGGGCTCCGGTCCCCTGGTCCGGCAGGAGCCAGAGCAGAAGCCGCCGGATGCCGATCCCCAGTTGTTGGTCGCAGTTGGACGAGGGGCAACGCTGGACCAGCTGTGCGCCGCCCTGCGGCAACCGGCGGCTGCGGTGGCCGAGCGCCTGCTGGCGCTGGAGCTGGCGGGTCTGGTGCGAGCCGAGCCCGGTCTGAGCTGGCGTGCCACTTAGCTTGCAGTCATGGAGCCGTCACGCCAACGGGAGGAGCACCTGGTTGCAGCCCCGATCACGGGCTCTGTGCTCCTGGCCTGGCGCCGCGACCAGCTCCAGGCCGGAGGACGGCCAGCCGAACTCGATTGGTTGCTGGATCTGGCAGGCGGGGTGAGCTGGCAGCAGCTGCAGGCCCTGCGTCTGCAGCCCCATCGCCAGCTCAGCCTGGCCCAGCCGCTGGAGCAGCTCGCGGCCCTTTGGCACCGACACCTGGCCAGCGACGAGCCCCTGCAGTATCTGGTGGGTCGTTGTCCGTGGCGTGATCTGGAGTTGCGTGTGGCTCCCGGCGTGTTGATCCCGCGCCAGGAAACCGAAACCCTGATCGACCTGGCCCTGCATCAGCCACCGCCGCCCAGCGGTCAGCGCTGGGCTGATCTGGGTACAGGCTCGGGTTGCATCGCCTGCGCTCTGGCCAAGGCCTGGCCTGGCTGTGCCGGCCTGGCAGTGGATCTCAGCACCGAGGCACTGGCGCTGGCGGCGGCCAACCTGCAGGCCACTGGCTGCATGGATCGGGTTGAACTGCTGCAGGGCAGTTGGTGGGAGCCCCTGCGGCCGTGGTGGGGCAGGCTGGCGCTGGTGGTGGCCAACCCCCCCTATATCCCCACCGCTGTGTGGGCCGAGCTGGAGCCGGTGGTGCGATGCCATGAGCCGGCGCTGGCCCTCGACGGTGGTGTCGATGGACTGTCTGCGCTGCGGCAGATTGCTGCCGGTGCGGCCCAGGCCCTAGCGCCCGGGGGCACTCTTCTGCTCGAGCACCACCATGATCAGAGCGACCAGGTGCTGGGCTTGTTGAAGGAAGCAGGCCTGCAGCAGCCCACCGCCCACCCCGATCTGGAGGGCCAGTGGCGCTTTGCCTCGGCCCATCGGGCCGCGCCGCACGCGCCAGCCAATCCTGCGCAGGGCTTCTCCCCTCAACCATGAGCGTGCCTGATCCCACTCGTGTGCTGCCTCCCGCGGCCCTGGCCGAGCGCCTGGCAGCAGGATCGGCGGCCCTCTTCCCCACCGACACCCTGCCGGCACTGGCTTGCCAGCCCCGCTGGGCCGCTCAGCTCTGGGAGCTCAAGCGTCGACCAGCGGATAAGCCCCTGATCCTGATGGGGGCAAGCCTTGACGCTTTCGAGCCTGTGCTGGGTCACGCCTGGCGGCCGGCCTGGCGGCGCCTGGCCGCTCAGGGCTGGCCCGGAGCCCTCACCCTGGTGCTGCCGGCACAGGGTGAGCTGGTTGGGTGGCTCAACCCTGGTGGCAGCACCCTGGGCCTGCGTGTCCCGGCCTGTGCTCAGGCCCGCGAGCTGCTGCGTTGCACGGGCCCGCTCGCCACCACCAGCGCCAATCGTTCCGGTCTGCCTGCCGCGCTTGATGCGGCTGAGGCTGCTGGCACCTTCCCGGAGCTGCCTCTGCTGGCGCCCTTGCCCTGGCCCGCGCCCAGCGGCCTGGCCAGCACCGTGCTCGGCTGGAGCGAGCAGGGAGGCTGGAAGCTGCTGCGTGCCGGTGCTTTCCTGCCACCAGCGCTGGCGGAAACCTGATGCCTGCCCTTGGACTGCTGTTGCTGATCACGCTTGGCCTGAGCCATTGGCTGCTGCTGCCCCTCCTGGCCGCAGGCACCTGGCTGCTCAACCTGATGGCATTCCCCTGGCTGTTGGTCGCTCTGGGGGCCTGGCTTCTGGCCGGAAGGCCTGCTGCCAGCGATTAGGCCCTTGCCTCCTCCAGGTCTCCCTGGCCCATGGCAATCAGCAACATCCGGGCGCTGCACTGGTAAGTGAGGGTCTCCACCCCCAGGGCCAGGGGGGTTTGGGGATCTCCCATCCCTGTGCCGTTGTGCTCAGCCAGGGTTGTGAGGCCGATTTCCAGGGCTCGTTGGTGCTGAAGCACCCGTGGATCAGCCAGGTTGATTGGGATGGGTTGCTGCACCCACCGCTCCGCCAGCTCAAGGGGAACCCGGTGGTGACTCATGGCTCCGATGGTTTGCGCCAGTCGTGCAGGGTTCAGGTTGAAGAGCAGTCCGTTGAAGTGGCCGGTTTCCACCTGCGAGGCCTGGCCTGGCAGGTAGAGAGCCTGATGGCCGGCCCGATCAAACCAATCCTTCCCCTCGATCCGGTAGCGGGTGGCGCCGAAGTAAGGAATCTCCAGCGTGCTCTCGCTGTAGTCGCTTGTGCTGGCCACCAGCGGCACATAGGCCGCCGCACTCACGGCCATGTCGCCTGCCAGCAGGCAGGCGGCCTGATGGGCAAACACCTGCGCCCGTTGACGGGCCTCAAAGCGGTGCAGGTTCACGGTGAGCCCGATCTCATCGGCCAGCGCGTTGCTGTCGAAGCGCAGCTCACTCAGCTGCCGGCCGAAAGCCAGTCGCTGGTGTTGAAGCCATGTGACCTGCTCCTGCAGCGATGCCCTGGGATCGGGGACGGCGATGGCCGAAGGGTGGTTGCCCATGGCAGGGTCCGATGAAGCTGGTTGATGACGCAGATGTCAGCGTTACAGCCTTTAAAGTGATTTTAACAACGATGAGCAGGGCTGATCAGCGCTCACTTTTCCCGAGAGCAAGTGACCTCAAGACCACTGAGCCATTGCCGTCTCCATTGCGATCCGGTTGTTGATTCACTGTTTGCCTCACCTGCACCTGCACCGGGTCCGGGGATTGGGATCACAGCCAGCATGGGCATGGGGGGCACGGGCCTAATGCATCGCAGGTGGGCTCGGTCTTGCTGATCCGTTTCGCCGTGCTGTCGCTGTGGCGGGCCCGGGTCGCTCAGGCGCTGCGGTCCTGGCCGTTGCCCAGGGGGGGGGCTCTCACCCTGGCGGGGGCGAGTGTGGCGGGGCTCGGGGGTGTGGTGCCAGCGGCTGCCTGGGCCCAGGCGGTGCCCACGTTGCTGGAGCCCCCTCCCCCAGTGAGTGCCTGCGTGGCTCGCTATGGCCACACGGGGTGCGCGGCCCGGCTCTATGCCGAGGTGCTCTGCGAGGTTGTGGGTCAGCGTGCCGATCTCTACAGGGCCCTGTCCCAGCTGCAGCAGCGCTACGGCAATGAGCAGATCAATTTCAACGGCATCACCTCCCAGCAGGTGGAAAGCATTGCGGTGCGCTACTACGTGCCCCAGCTCTGCCCACCGAAGCGCCAGCAGGTTTGGGATCTGTTGTTGCCAAGGGAAGCCGGCTAACGGATTTGAACCGATGGCCTTCGCTTTACAAAAGCGCTGCTCTACCGCTGAGCTAAGCCGGCTGGTGGACTGAGTTTATCGCTCGCCCAGGGCCCACAGCACCAACTGAATGCGATTGCGGCAGCCCGTTTTGGCCAGCAGGTTGGAGATGTGACTCTCAACGGTGCGTGGGCTCAGCACGAGGGCAGCAGCGATTCCCTTGTTGCTGAGACCGCGCCTCAGCTCGGTGAGCACCCGCAGTTCGGCGGGGCTGAGTGGATCGAACCGGGGCGCCGTCGCGGAGCTATCCGCGCCCCGGTCAAGGGGGGTGTCAACGGAGAGGAGCATGGGATGGCAGGCCACTGCTCCCAGAGTTCCCACCACCGGCTCAGGAGCTCAGCTTGGCCGTGAACTGTGGATGATTGGGATCACTGGCTCCATTGCCGCCCGCCTGGCCCCGGGCCCGCTTGATGGGCAGGTTGGCTACCAGGGCGGTTACCCGGTCTTCAGTTTCCAGGCTCACATCACCCTCCTCTAGATCGATCTCCACATAGCGGCTGACCACCTCGAGAATTTCCCGCCGCATCTGCTCCAGCAGTTCCGGATTGAGGTCGCTGCGATCGTGAGCCAGCACCAGCTGCAGGCGCTCCCGGGCTGTGGTGGCGCTGGCGGGCTGGCGGCCGAGCAGCCGGTTGATCATCTCGCGCAAAGACATCAGCTCAGAAGATCTTGGTTTGCATCAGCCGACCCAGTCGGGCACGCAGGCCCTGCCGCTCCTGGCTGGGATCGATCAGCGGCACCTCTTCGCCCTGGAGCCGGCGCGCCACGTTGGTGTAAGCCCTGGCTGCGGGCGAACCGTTGCCGTTCAGGGTGAGCGGTTCGCCGCGGTTGGTGCTCACGATCACCTGCTCGTCTTCCACCACCAGGCCAAGCAGGGGCAGGGCCAGGATCTCGGTCACGTCGCTCACGGCGAGCATCTCCTGGTTGGCCATCATCTTCGGCCGCACCCGGTTGAGCACCAGCTGGATCGGCTGCACCCCCTCACTGTTGAGTAGGCCGATCACCCGGTCGGCATCACGCACCGCCGACACCTCAGGGGTGGTCACCACGATCGCCTCCCTGGCGGCCGCCATGGCGTTCTTGAACCCTCCTTCGATCCCCGCCGGGGCGTCGATCAGCACATAGTCGAAGGTCTCGCCCACCATGGCGGCGATCTTGCGCATGTCCTCGGGGGTCAGCCACTCGAGCATGCGGGGGTTGCCGGCGGGGAGCAGGGCGAGGTTGGGTTCCTGCTTGTGTTTCACCAGCGCCTGCTCCAGGCGGCAGTTCCCCGCCAGCACCTCCTGGGCGGTGTAGACGATCCGGTTTTCTAGGCCCAGCAACAGATCGAGGTTGCGCAGGCCAAAATCCGCATCCAGCACGGCCGTGCGGGCGCCCTGCTTGGCCAGGGCGATGCCCAGGTTGGCGGTGAGGGTGGTTTTGCCCACTCCCCCCTTGCCGGAGCAGATCAGGATGAAGCGGGTCCCAGCGGCTGTCACGGCACTCATTGACGTGGGGGCAGGTTAAGACCAGTTCTCGTGTTTGCCGCGTATTGCCCGCACTGGCGGGCGAGCCCCATCGGGCCTTACAACGGCCCCATTGCCTCCGCCCTTCAATGAGCCCTGCGCCCACCCAGCCGCAGCGATTGCTGGTGATGCCCAACGACGGCGAGGCGGCAGTGGTGGAGCTGATCGATCAGGCCCGTGAGCAGCTGCTGATCAAGCAGTTCAAGCTGCAGAGCCAAGGGGTGGAGCAGGCCCTCAGGCGTGCCCAGGAGCGGGGCGTGCAGGTGCGGGTGATGCTCAATCCCCACACCTCAGGCGGCGATCGCTGGAACGATGAGGCCCATGCCCTGCTGGAGAGCTGGGGTATCGCGGTGGCCTGGACCAGCGATTGCTTCCCGGTGACCCATGAGAAGTCGATGGTGATCGACGGTCACGCGGCCCTGGTGGCCACCTTTAATTTCGCCGATAAATACTTCACCCAAACCCGCGACTACGGCGTGGTGAGCCACGATCCGGCGGTGATCGCGCAGGTGAGCGCCGGCTTTGAAGCCGATTGGCAGCGCCAGCCGTTTGTGCCCCGTCTCGACGTGGGTCTTGTGTGGAGCAACTCTTACAGCCGCGGCCAGATGGCCCGGATCATCGACGGCGCCAGCCAGACCCTGTGGATTCAGCACCCCAAGTTTGTGGATGCGGTGATCCTCGAGCGGATCGTGGCGGCCCGCGAGCGCGGCGTGAAGGTGAGGGTGCTGTGCGGCGGCAAGCATGGCATCAGCGACTGGGATATCTACGACACCTTCAGTTCTCTGCGGCTGATGGAGCGTTTCGGCGTCAAGATCCGCCGGCAGAAGCAGCTCAAGCTGCACGCCAAGCTGATTCTTGTGGATGGCACCTCCGCTCTCACCGGCTCGATGAACATTGATCGCAGCGCCTTCGATGTGCGGCGCGAGCTTGGAATCGAGGTGGATGCACCGGATGTGGTGGCCAGGCTGCGCGATACCTTCCAGGCCGACTGGGAGGTCGCCAAGCGCTACAGCGCCCCGGATCCCCTTGATCCGACGTATCACGAGGTGGGCGAGTTGCTCCCGGATCCCCACTTCGTGCACCACTGATGCCTGCACCACTGATGCGTGCCCACCAGATCACCGCAGAAGCGGGCGAGGGCGGATCCGAGCTGCCCCATCCCAGCCACCTCGAGCTGTTTCTGGGCATGCAGCAGGTGGCCCTGTCCTCGTTTGGAGGTGGTCTGTCGGCGTGGAGCCAGAGGATCGTGGTGGAGCAGCGCCGCTGGATGAGCAACGAGGCCTTCATCACCGGCCTCACGGTGGCGCGGCTGTTCCCTGGTCCCAACCAGATCAACATGGCTGTGTACATCGGCAGCCGCTTCCACGGGCTCTCCGGCGCCTTGGCGGCCCTGGCCGGCATGCTGCTGCTGCCGTTCGGCCTGTTGCTGCTGCTCGGGCTGGCCTATTTCGAGCTGCACCTGGTGATGGCCGTGGATCGGGTGCTGGCCGGTGTGATCACCGCCGCCGCTGGCATGGCCCTGTCGATGGGCTTCAAGATCGCAGGCAGCTACAGCCGCGATCCGGTGGCACTGGTGCTGGCCGCGAGCGCCTTTCTGGCGATGGATGTGTTTCACGTGCGCCTCGTGCCCCTGGTGCTGGTGGCTGGCCCGCTGGCGATGGCCTGGTATTGGCCGCGCCCGGGGAGCGTCAAGGGCGCTCCCGAGTGATGAGCACAGCCGCGGGCCACCTCTGTCAGGCCGCCTCCCTTGGGGATTGGCGCAACCTGCTGGCCGTGATCTGGGATTTCCTCAGCCTTTCCCTGTTTTCTCTGGGCGGTGGCAACACCCTTCTCAGTGAGTACCACTACCTGGCTGTCGACAAATACTGCTGGCTCAGCTCCAGGCAATTCGCCGATCTCTATGCCCTGGCGGAGGCGGCCCCAGGCCCCAGCTCGATGATCGTGGGTCTGCTGGGGATGGGGGCGGCCGTGCGGGAAGGGCCGCTCTGGGCCTTGCTCAGCGGTGTGGCTGCCGAGCTCGCCATCCTGCTGCCCTCCACTCTGGTGATGGTGGTTGCCTCACTGAGCTGGAACCGGCTGCGCGATTCGCCGGTGCGGGTGGCTTTCGAGCGGGGCCTGGGCCCCATCACCCTGGGCATCCTGTTTGCCGTGGGCCTGAAGATTCTCCGCATCTCCAACCACGACACCCCGGCCTATGCCGTTTCGGCGGTGGTGTGTGTGCTGATGCTGCGCACCAGGATCTCACCGCTGTGGTTCATGGCGGTGGCCGGGTTGCTCGGCGCCCTTGGTGTGGTGAATCGCTAGCGGCCGGTCTGCCTCCCCGTGGCCAGGGGCCACTGCGGTTGGGCTGGCTGGATGGCGATGGCCCCATCTGCGATCACCGCCTGCTCCGCTAGGCCGATGGGTGGCGAGTCGGCTGGCCCCCGGGCCACCAGCTCGGCGATCCGCAACTGCACCGGCCGCAGCTGCAGGGCCGCGATTCGCGCACTCCGGTCGCCCTTGCAGCCGGCGTGGGCCACTCCCCGCAGCTGCCCCCACACCAGCACGTGGCCGGCGGCGGTGATGCGCGCGCCTGGATTCACATCCCCCAGCACCAACACGGATCCAGCGGCATCCAGGTGGTCACCGGAGCGCAGGGTGCCCTGGTGAAGTGTGAGTCGCCCCGGCTTCCCCGGTTCGGGGCTATCCCCTGCCTCAACTGCAGCAGCGGCTGCCGGCTCTGGCCATGCTGGTAGGGGCTCCCAGCCCAGCCCCAGGCCAGCGGCGGCCACCCGCGTGCCGGCCTCGCCGCTGGCCACGCTCACCAGCTCCAGGCCTGCCTCCGCCAGCATCGCTTGCAGCTGTTGGAGTTCGGCTGCCGTGAGGGGCTGCAGCCCACTCTCCAGTTTCAGCGGCCCCGGGGGGATCAGACCGTGCTGCAGGGCCGCATCGGCCAGCACGGCCGCGGCCGCTCCCAGGGCGGAGCCGTCGCCGGGTGGCAGCCGCAGAACATGGGGCTGGCCCCACGCGGGCTGGCCGAACTCCAGGTGGCCGGACATCGCCATCAGTGCAACGCAGGGTTCAACGCAGTGTTCACCGTTGTGGGTCAGGTCAGCCTGGCGCGCAAGGGCTCGCTCACGCAGCGGGGATGGATCAGCCAGGCCCATTCGGTGGGTTCCGTGAGGCTTTGCACGAGGGCGGAGCGCTGCTCCAGCGCCTGCAACAGTTGGCCATCCCAGAGCCGCAAGCCGCCTTTGTAGGGGTGGTATCCCCTGCTCTGGCGCTGCTGCAGGCCGCAGCTGCGCTCGGGATCCAGGCCCGCAGCTGTGCTCAGGGAGCGGGCCTGGGCCAGCAGCTCCAGCCGCTGGGCCGGCGACAGCTGGCTCACGTTGGTGGCTTTGGGTAGGCGTCGCTCCAACAGCCGGCGACAGGGATCGGCCAGCTCCGCAGGTCCTTCTTCGGCCCAGCGCTGCAGGTGGTAGCCCGTGCGCAGGTCGTCGTTGGCCAGGAAGGCCTCCAGATCGAGCCCATCCATCCGCCACAGCCAACGGGCCATCACCCCGTCGGCCCACACCCGCTCCGCTCCCAATCGCCGTGCGGTGCCGATGGCCTGACTGAGCAGCCAGTTGCTCACCACGTTGAGGCGGTGGTTGTAGACGCTGCGGTACATCAGATTGCGCACCACCAGGTAGTGCTCAACGGCCATCAGACCCTTGGGGTGGATCGCCAGGCTGCCATCGGGTGCCAGGCAGAGGGCGGCCTGGATGCGTTCGAGATCCAGCTGGCCGTAGCTGGTGCCGGTGCTGTAGCTGTCGCGCAGCAGGTAGTCGAGCCGGTCACAGTCGAGTTGGCTGCTCACGAGTGCCTGGATCGCTCCGTGCCCATGGCGTCCGTGCTCCAGCAAGGTGCCCACCGCCTCCGCGGTGCCCGGGGCAAAGGCTTCAAGTCGGTCACGCAGGTCTGGATGCTCGCGCACCAGTCGCCCCGACCAGGTCTCGTGGCGCAGGCCATACATCTCCTCACCGGTGTGGCTGAGGGGGCCATGGCCCACGTCGTGCAGCAGGGCTGCGGCGTAGAGCACGCCCCGGTGGACGGCCAGGGCGGGAGCCTGCCGCTCCAGGTGGCCGAGGGCCTGGCGTGCCAGGTGCAGCACGCCCAGGGAGTGGGTGAAGCGGCTTGATTCAGCGCCGTGGAAGGTGAGAAAGGCCGGGCCCAGCTGGCGGATGCGCCGCAGCCGCTGGAAGGGTGCCGTGTCGATCAGGTCCATCGCCAGGGCTTCGGCCGGCTCGTTGCGGTCGAGCCGGATCGCCCCATGCAGCGGGTCGTGATAAGTGCGGCTGGCCATCTCAGCTCCCCCCGAGCTGCGTCACCAGCAGCCGTTCCGCCTGCTCCAGCCAGCTGTCGCCGGGGCCACCGGGGTTGAGGGGCTCGGGCTGGGTCAGCTCCAGATCGGGCAGCAGGCCCTGCCCCTGGATCGAGCGGCCGCTCGGCGTCACGTAGCGGGCCACGGTCACCGCCAGTCCACTGCTGTCGCCCAGCGAGATCAGGGTCTGGATCAGGCCCTTGCCGAAGCTGCGGCTGCCCAGGAGCTGGCTGCGGCCATCGTCCTGCAGGGCGCCGGCCAGGATTTCACTGGCACTGGCGGTGCCACCGTTGATCAGGGTGATCATCGGCCCGGGGTAGAGGCTGCCGGGGCTGGAGCGCTGGGGCGCACTGATGCCCTCGCGGCCCTCGGTTTCCACCACAGGCTGGCCGTCGAGCAGCTGATCGGCCACGGCCAGCCCCGCACTCACCAGGCCGCCGGAATTGTTGCGCAGGTCGAGGATCAGCCCCTCGATGCCCTGGGCGCTGAGATCGGCGATGGCCTCCTGCACCCCGGCCGGCACCGGCTCGGCGAACTGGGTGATGCGCAGGTATCCCAGGGTGTGCTCGCCAACCCGAAGACGGCGACTGCGCACCGGTCGCAGGTCCACCTGGCGGCGCTCCAGCTCCACCTCCCGCACACCCTCGCCGCTGCGCACCGTGATCAAGACCGTGGTGCCACTGCTACCCCGCAGGGCCGCGGCGGTCTGCTCCAGACCCAGAGCCGCCGTGGCCTGGCCGTTCACGCTCAACAATTCGGCGCCGGAGGCAATCCCGGCCTCAGCCGCTGGCGAACCATCCAGCGGGGCGATCACCACGATGGCCTGGTCACTTGGGCGCAGGCCCAGCTGCAGGCCCACCCCGCTCACCGTGCCTTCTGTGCTGGAGCGCAGGGCGGCGTAGTCGGCCGGCCGCAGCAAGCGGGTGTAGGGATCGCCCAGCGGCATCAGCATCGCCTCGATGGCGTCGTACGCGTCGTTGGAGCTTTCAATCGAGCGCTCCAGGGCTTTCTGGCGCAGGCGTCGCCAGTGCACGGCCTCGAAGCGGGCGGGATCCACGTAGCTCTGGTTCACCAGACGCCAGGCCTCCACCACCAGCTGCTGGGCATCGCTCAGGGCTGCCACAGGTGCGGCCTGGCCCAGGAGCCAGATCACCAGCAGCAGGGCCGGGATCCGTTGGCTCCAGTGGTGCCGGGCCGGCTTTGGTCGCTGGGTTTCGGGCGGCCGGGAGAAGGGGCGCAAGGCGCTCACGCAGGCATCGAGGCAGTGCGTAGACTCTCGCAACCAATCCACCCAGCTGCATGGCGAACACTCCTGCTGGAAGCCCCGGGGGCCCCGCAAACCCCGTCTACAACTGGTTTGAGGAGCGTCTCGAGATCCAGGCGATCGCCGACGACATCTCCGCCAAGTACGTGCCCCCGCACGTCAACATCTTTTATTGCCTGGGCGGCATCACCCTGGTCTGCTTCCTGATCCAGTTCGCCACTGGGTTTGCGATGACCTTCTATTACAAGCCCACCGTGGCTGAGGCCTACGCCTCGGTGCAATACCTGATGACCGACGTCAGCTTCGGCTGGCTGATCCGCTCTGTGCACCGTTGGAGCGCCTCGATGATGGTGCTGATGCTCATCCTTCACGTGTTCCGCGTGTATCTCACCGGTGGCTTCAAGCGCCCCCGCGAGCTCACCTGGGTCACCGGCGTCACCATGGCCGTGATCACCGTGAGCTTCGGTGTCACCGGCTATTCCCTTCCCTGGGATCAGGTGGGCTACTGGGCCGTGAAGATCGTGAGCGGCGTGCCTGCGGCAGTGCCCGTGGTGGGCGACTTCATGGTTGAGCTGCTCCGTGGTGGCGAGAGCGTGGGTCAGGCAACCCTCACCCGCTTCTACAGCCTGCACACCTTTGTGATGCCCTGGCTGCTGGCGGTGTTCATGCTCATGCACTTCCTGATGATCCGTAAGCAAGGTATTTCCGGTCCCTTGTGATCCCTGGCGACTGGTCTGGGGCGCCTGTGACTGTTGGTGCCCTCAGCCCACGCTGCACCGCTTCCGCTTCTAGTCTTCCCTCAACGGCCTCACAGCCATGCACATCCTCAAGAAGCCTGATCTCACCGACCCCAAGCTGCGGGCCAAGCTGGCCAAGGGCATGGGGCACAACTATTACGGCGAGCCGGCCTGGCCTAACGACCTGCTCTACATGTTCCCGGTGGTGATCCTGGGCACCATCGGCTGCATTGTGGGTCTGGCCGTGCTCGACCCCGCCATGCTGGCCGACAAGGCTGATCCCTTCGCCACTCCGCTCGAGATTCTCCCCGAGTGGTACCTCTACCCCGTGTTCCAAATCCTGCGGGTGGTGCCCAACAAGCTGCTCGGTATCGCCCTGCAGACCATGATCCCGTTGGGTCTGATGCTGGTGCCCTTTATCGAAAGCTTCAATAAATTCCAGAACCCCTTCCGCCGCCCGGTGGCCATGGCTGTGTTCCTCTTCGGAACCTTCTTCACCATCTACCTGGGTATCGGTGCTGCCCTGCCGATCGACAAGTCCCTCACCCTGGGCCTGTTCTGAGCGCTAAGGTTCACTGACCAGCCCTTTGAACCGCGGCCGAGGCCGCGGTTTTTTTGTGCTTAGCCGCCGATGTCGAGCAGTTGCACATCGCCCGGCTGCACTCGCAGAAAGTGGTGCAGCAGCAGGAAGCCCACGATCGTCCAGGTCTGGTAGGTGCGAGCCTGCTGACCCACCCAGGTGCCGGTGGGGCCATCGAAGTATTCGGCCCATTGCTGCCGTGGTAGCTGGTTGAGCTGGCTCCAGTAGCACTCCTCGAGCATGGCCTTCATCTGGCCCATCAGCAGCACGTCGGCTGCCGGGTGCTTCTGCTCATGCAGCAGGATCGCCCCGCCCAGATACCAGAGCAGGCTGGGCCAGTGGCCGCCGTTGTGGTAACTCCAGGGCCAGTTCTTGGGATCGGAGCCGGTCTTGTTGGTCCACTCCTCCTGGTCCATCGGCGGATGGCAGATGCGCATCGGCATCTGGGCCATTAGATCGGCGCGGTTGTGCAGCACCAGCCGGAACAGGGCTCGCTGCTGGGGTGCGGTGAGCAGGCCGAATAGGCAGGCCAGGGAATTGCCGAGGCTGTAGAAGCGGAAGTCGGGCCGGCCGGTGCGCATGTTGCCGATCAGGTAGCCGCCCCGGTTCTCGAGCCAGTCCTGCAACCAGGGGGGGATCACCTGGGGCTGCACGTTGAATTCGTTTTCGTGCTGGTGCTCGCCGTACTGCTCGGTGGGTCGGCGCCGCAGCACCTGCATGGTCTTGCTGGTCACCCAGTAGTGCTTGAGCAGGAAGGAGCGCAGGTCGTGCAGCCACTGGCGGGTGAGCACCAGCCGTTGCTCTAGTAGCCGGCTCATCGTGCCTCGCTGTGCCAGTTCCATCAGCTGGCAGCAGCTGCGCAGGCAGCCAAACAGCAGCACTTCCACCTCAAGCGGAGCGCCCCATACATCCATGGGGCGGTCAATCATGAAGGCGCAGTCGGGCACAAACAGCACCGGTGTGCCCTCGAAGGTGGGATGCAGCACCAGGTCGAGCAGCAGTTGCACGCCGCGCTGCACCTTCTGGCTGGCGCCAAACTCCAGATCGCGGCTCTTCTGCACGTAGAGCCAGCAGAGCACCGGCCACCACAGGCTGGCGTCCACCGAGGTGATCCGGCCGATCGAGCGCTGGCCGTAGTCGGCCAGCAGGGTGCCGTTTTCCTCCACGAAGCTGGTGGGGAAGACCCCGCGGGTCTGGTAGCTGCTGCTCTGCAGGTCCAGGCACACGTTGAGGAAGTTGCGCACGATCTCGGTGCGCCCTTGCAGCAGCAGGTAAAGCATCACCGGCACGTTGTCGCGCAGGAACACTTCGCCGTAGTTGGCCGCGTCGCTCTTGCGGGGGTGCTCCAGTGCGGCGACTGAGCCCACGAGCTGGCCGCGCACCCGCACCAGGGTGCGCTCGAAGTGCTCGCGGGCTCCGGCCACCACGGCTTCTTCCTTGGAACTGGGCCTCACCCGCAGTTGTTCCTGGCTGAATTGCCGTGCCATGCCTGGCTCCATTGGGGCTGGAAAGCCCCCTGCCGGCACCATAGAAAGACTGGCCCGATCGGGCAGCTATCTCGCAAAAGCCCTGTCACAGCAAGGTTTAAGGCCCATCAAGCCGCTGTTGTCGGTGCGGGGGTTGACGG
>JBILDP010000083.1:0-8804 GCA_044352535.1 Prochlorococcaceae cyanobacterium | reverse complement strand
TGGGCGATGTTGGCCTTGCGGCCGGTGAAGTAGTTGTCGAGGCAGATCACCTCCTCGCCGGCCTGCATGAGGCGATCGACGAGGTGTGAGCCCACGAAGCCGGCTCCGCCGGTGACCAGGTTGCGGGTGATTGATTCAGGCATAAAAAAGCCCTCGGTGTTGCCGAGGGCAAGGCTTGACGTGGTGTGGAGTTCAACGGGGCTCCTACCCCGTGGGCACTGGCTCGCTCAGGGGCCTGTGCCGGTGGGTTGCTGATGCAGATGACAAACCTGCACGTTTATGGACTCTTGAGACCTAGTCAAAATCTAATTTCAATAATGACCGTATAGAAAGATGTGCTGACTTGCTGCCAGCCATCAGATGTGTTGTCAGGGGTGTGCTCAGCTGAGTGCTGCGTGTAGTTCCTGATGCCAGCGCCAGGCGTGGCTGATGATGGTGCTGAGTTCGGGATAGCGGGGTTGCCAACCCAGTTCGCGGCGTGCCAACCCAGCTGAAGCCACCAGCACTGGTGGGTCACCGGTCCGCCGCGGTCCGACGTGCGCCAGCAGCCCACGCCCGGTGACGTCCTTGGCGGTGTCGATCACCTGCTGCACCGAATAGCCGGTGCCGTTGCCGAGGTTGAACACATGGCTGCCTCCTTCGGACAACAACTTGCGCAGACCCAGCACGTGGGCATCGGCCAGGTCGCTCACGTGGATGTAGTCGCGCAGGCAGGTGCCATCGGCGGTGGGGTAGTCGTCGCCGAAGATCTGCAGGTAGGGGCTGCGGCCGCTCATCGCGTCGAGCACCAGCGGGATCAGGTGGGTTTCGGGCGTGTGGTTTTCACCCAGGCCGCCGGCTGGATCGGCACCGGCGGCGTTGAAGTAGCGGAAGATCACGCTGGGCAGCCCGTAGGCGGCCGCGAAGTCGGCAATCAACTGCTCGACCATCCACTTGCTGCGCCCATAGGGATTGATCGGTCGCTGGGGGCATGTTTCGGCAATCGGGATCTGTTCGGGATCCGGGATTCCGTACGTAGCGCAGGTGCTGGAGAACACCAGGGGTAACGGCGCGCCGCCGCGGCGCCGTCCTTCGGCCAGCAGCGCTTCCAGCAGGATCAGCGAATCGCCCAGGTTGTTGCGGTAGTAGCGGGCTGGATCAGCCACGCTCTCGCCCACATAGGCGTAGGCGGCGAAATGGAGCACAGCATTGATTGGTTCACCGGATGTGGCTGGGTGCTGGCCACTGAGCAGGCGATCGAGCAGCAGCCGATCGCCCAGCTGACCCACCACCAGGGGCACTTGCAGCACCTCTTCCACGATCTCTTGGTGCCCGTAGACCAGGTTGTCGAGCACAACAACCCGCAGGCCCTGGCGCTGGAGTGCACGTACGGCATGGCTGCCGATGTAGCCGCCACCTCCGGTTACGAGGATCATGCTCATGACGCCAACCCCTTCAGTGCCTGGGAAGGGTATTCAGCCACGGTGCTGATCAAACCCTGATCGAGGGGGATGCGTGCGCGCCAGCCCAGTTCGGCGAGTCGAGAGACATCGAGCTGTTTTTTGGGGGTGCCATCGGGTTTGCTGGAGTCCCAGTGGATGGAGCCGGCAAAGCCGCAGGCCTGTGCCACCGACTGGGCCAGCTGGGCGATGGAGAGATCGATGCCGGTGCCGACATTGAGGAAGGAGAGGGGGCCCAGGTCTTGCCCGTCGGGGGCGTAGGCACGGGGCGCATCGGTCGCGGCTGGATCCCAGTGCTCAAGGGCAAAGACACAGGCCTCACCGAGATCGTCGGCATGGAGAAATTCGCGCAGGGGGGTGCCGGTTCCCCAGCAGGTAACAGCGGTATCGGAGCCCTGATCGGGCAGCTGTGCGGCCTCATGAAAGCGGCGGATCAGGGCTGCCATCACGTGGCTGTTGGTGGGGTGGTAGTTGTCGCCGGGCCCGTAAAGGTTGGTTGGCATCAGGCTGATGGCATCAAAGCCGTGCTGGCGGCGCAGGGCCTCACAGAGCTTGATGCCCGTGATCTTGGCAATTGCATACCACTCATTGGTGGGTTCGAGCGGCCCGGTGAGCAGGGCTTCTTCACGGATGGGCTGGGCGGCGAACTTGGGATAGATGCAGCTGCTGCCCAGAAACAGCAGCCGGCGAACGCCTGTGCGCCAGGCGGTTTCGATGACGTGGGTCTGGATCTTGAGGTTGTCGAGGAGGAAATCGGCGGGATAGGTGTTGTTGGCGCCGATGCCTCCCACTTTGGCGGCGGCGAGCACGACCACCGTGGGCTGGTGGGCGGCAAACCAGCGCTGTACGGCGGTGGGATCGAGCAAATCGAGCTCGGAGCGGGAGGCGGTGAGCAGGGCACCGCCCTGCTCAGGGTTGCCATAGCCAGCGCGCTGGAGGGCACGGCAGATGGCGCTGCCGGCCATGCCGCGGTGGCCGGCTACGTAGATCCGATCAGCGGGGGTGATCATCCGCATGCTGGCGGAAGGAGTCATGGCTTGGCTGCGGCGGCTGCCATTGCAGCACCGCTGGCGGCAGAGCTGGAGGGAGGATTTTCCATGGAGCTGACAATGGCAAAGCCCTCGCGGCGGAGAGTTGCCTCCTTGCGTGCTTCTTCCTGGTCTTTCACCACCATCTCGGCCACCAGTTCTTCCAGGGTGGTGGTGGGCGTCCAGCCGAGTTTGTCGCGGGCCCTGGTGGGATCGCCGAGCAGGGTTTCCACCTCAGCGGGGCGGAAGTAGCGGGGATCGATGCGCACCACCACGGCACCGGTGTCGGCCCGGCGGCCGGTTTCGTGGATGCCCTCGCCCTGCCAGGTGATGCCACCCCATCCGAGCTGGGCGGCGGCCAGTTCCATGAAGCGTCGCACCGACTCCTGGCGGCCGGTGGCGATCACGAAGTCTTCTGGCTGCTCTTGTTGGAGCATGCGCCACTGCATCTCCACGTAGTCGCGGGCATGGCCCCAGTCGCGGAGGGAATCGAGATTGCCCATGTAGAGACAGTCGTCGAGGCCCTCGTGGATGCGGGCCAGGCCACGGGTGATCTTGCGGGTCACGAAGGTTTCACCGCGCCTGGGTGATTCGTGATTGAAGAGAATGCCGTTGCAGGCATACATGCCGTAGGCCTCGCGGTAGTTCACCGTGATCCAGTAGGCGTAGAGCTTGGCGACGCCGTAGGGGCTGCGGGGATAGAAGGGGGTGGTTTCCTTCTGGGGGATCTCCTGCACCAGGCCGTAGAGCTCAGAGGTTGAGGCCTGGTAGATGCGTGTTTTGGCGGTGAGGCCGAGCATGCGCACGGCCTCGAGGATGCGGAGGGTGCCGAGGGCATCGGAATTGGCGGTGTATTCCGGCGCCTCAAAGCTCACGGCCACATGGCTCTGGGCACCGAGGTTGTAGATCTCATCGGGCTGCACCTGCTGGATGATGCGGATCAGGTTGGTGCTGTCGGTGAGGTCGCCGTAGTGGAGCACCAGGCGTGGATCGAGCTGGTGGGGATCTTGGTAGAGGTGATCAATGCGGGTGGTGTTGAAGCTGCTGGCACGGCGCTTGATGCCGTGCACCACGTAGCCCTTCTCGAGCAACAGTTCGGCCAGATAGGAGCCGTCCTGGCCGGTGATGCCGGTGATCAGGGCTGTTTTCGGCATGTCAGGTAATGGTGTTCTAGAAAACAACGGCTGAACAATCTTGGCGTCAGGTCTTGTTCAAAAGCGCATTTGTAGTTGCCCGTTTGCTTGCGCGGACTTCATCTGCTAACGAAGCGAGCGGAGGAAATGCCCGGCCCTATGGGAAGGTGAGGATATAGTATTTCTACGTAGTTGTGGTGAGACGCGAGCGCAGCTCAAGCAATCGTCAACCACCCGAAAATCCTGCTGCATTGCACTGCAAAGCCGCGGCAATGCTCGGCAAATGCATATCGCTATTCTGGTGCTCTGGGTTGCTGAGATGGCTTGGCTGCGGGTGACCGCAGAGCTTTTCCCGGTTGTCTTAAGTTGCCTGGAGAACCAGGCATCAGCGTTGTTTTGACGGCTCCTGAACTGCTCCCAGCCACCGAAGGACAGCTACCGGTCACATGGTTGCGCACGCGCAAGCTCGCCATAGGCCCCATGCCTCAGACCCCCGGCCATTGGCGCTTGCTTCAGCAATACGATGTGCAATCCATTTTTAGTTGCTGCCATCCCGCTGAGGGAGACTGGCACCCACCGCACCAGTGGCTGCAACTGCGCGTTCCCTTGCCGGATCACCGCAATCCCGAGGACATGACCAAGGAGCTACTGGAGGAGGCTCTCAACGCCGCGCTCGATTTATACAACGCCGCTCCACCTCTCTATCTCCATTGCTGGGCTGGGATGGAACGATCGCCCCTGCTGGCCGTCGGCCTGCTCTGCCGGGCTGAGTCGCTCAACTTGTTTGACGCCCTGGCCCAGGTGCGATCTCAGCATCCGATCGCCAAGCCGCTCGTGGCCCACATGCTGATCCTGGAATCGATCCTGGCGGGTTGATTCAGGTTGAGCACTGGATCAAATCCAGGTTCAGAGCTGCTGCTCGGGGAGCGGTGGTAGGGGTGGGGGCGCCGGGGCTTCCGATTTCTGCTCACTCACCCGGAGCGTCGCCACCACAGCCCCACTGTCAGCGGCAGGAGCCTCCACCGGTTCGGCAGCAACAACCATCACCTGGACCGTCCCGGCCTGAGCCGGCCGCTGACGGGCGGCCCATTTCTCCATGGCTTCGAGGGTTCGGGGGTTTCTTGGCTTCACCAGGCCCTCGGCTACACCCTGATCGGTGATGATCACCGGCAGCTCCTGACGTTCGGCCAGATCACGCACCGGCAACCGCACCGTCGCGGCCTCACTCACCTGCACACGATCGCCGAGTTCCTTGCGCAGCGGGTCACGCCAGTGAAGGGGGAGTGCTGCGAGAGCATCATTGGATCGTTGCCATTGCAGTTGCTCGGCGCGGGCGGCGATTGGAACGGCAGGTTCATCCAGGTTGGCCAGGGTGATCGCTCCGCCCAGACCGTCGGCTCCGCGTAGTTGGCTCAGGAGATCAGATGAGGGCCGGCGAGCAACGGTGGATTCAATCCAGAACGGCACATGGTCTGCCCCGATGCCGGCAGTGCTCGACTGGCCCGTTCTCAACTCCATGCCAAGCAGGGCTGTCGTGGAGATTTCGCTGGTGGTGCCACTGATGCCGTTGATGCTTGCGGAACCGACCCGTGGATCGGTGCTCAGCAGGGGGGGGGCTGTGGTGATGAAGGGATCGCCGAATAAAGGCTCTGTTGGGCCAGGGGGTTTGGCGGTGGCCACCTTCCCTGACTCAGCCTCCCTGTTAGGTAGAGAGCCCTGCCAGTGGTTGATGGAGAGCGGCAGGCCCCACAACAGAGCGTTGGAGAGGAACAGATAGGTGATCGGATTGTGGCGAAGGCCCATGACGAAAACGTGGTGAGGAAATCGGAGCGACTGGTCAAGTCAGCGATCGATGGACGTGGGGGTTCATCTGTTGCCTTGGATCAGATCCACAAGTGCCCACGCATTGACAAGGCCTGTAAGCGGATCGGTGATGGCTCCAAGGGCATCAGTGACAACGGCGTAGTTGCTGCGATTCACCACCACGGTGTCGCCGTCACGCAACGGTGGATTGCGGAGCCCGCTCACACCCTGGGAGTAATTGATGTCGAAAATTTCCCGGGTTGCGGTGCCGTTGCGGTTGATGCGAACCAGCTCCACGTTGCTACGTTTCGCCCGCCAGGTGGCAGGTCCCCCTGCCGCCAGAATGGCCTGAACCAGGGGCGTGTTGGCCTGAAGGCTGAGCCTGCCAGGCGCCTTCACCTCGCCGATCACATTCACGGAAATACTCTGAGGCGACAGGTTTGTTGCGGCCAGCTCCATCACCTCGCTGTCCGGATTGGTGGCCTTACCGATTACCAGAGTGTCGCCATCAAATAGGAACGGGTTCTGGAGCTTGTCGCCAGTCTTGAGCAGGGCAACGAGGTCGAGCTGTGCTTCGCGGAGCTGCTGATTGTTGCCAGGTAATCGGCGCTGCAGACGTACGTTTGAGAGATCGGCATTGAGGGTGAGCCCGCCGGCTTTCTGGAGGGCTGACACGACGGTGGGCAAGCCGGTGATCGAGGTGGCTGGCCCCCCTTCGGTCGTCGAGACTTCAGTAGGAGTGAGGGTGTAGAGACCGGGCCTCTCCACCTGCCCCAGCACCGACACCTGCAGAGGCCGGGGACGCACGACTCGCAGGTTGAGCTCCGGCCGTAGCAGATATTGCTTATAAAGCGATTGCAGCCAGCGGTTGGCCTGGTTCAGGGTGAGGCCATCGAGCACGACATTGCCGATCAAAGCCAGGCTGGCACTGCCATCGTTGAGGATTTCGAAGCTGCCGCCGAGTTCGGCGGCGCCTGGATCCAACAGCGTGAGCTGCAGCTGATCGCCTGGGCCAAGAATGTAGGCGTCTTGGCTGATCGCGCTGGCCGCCATGTCAATGGCAACCGGCTGGGCGGATCGAGATTGTCCCTGGGCCCAAACGCTCTGGTGGCCATTGAGCACGAAGCAGGCACCCAGCAGGCCTGCCGCCGCCAGGGCTTCCAGTCGTCGTTTAGCCCTGTGGGCGCAGTGGTTGGTGTTGATGGAGCGCACCTTGGAAGAGTTTGGGAGCAGAGGGATGAAGTGCCCAGGCATCACCAACACGCAAGCGGTCACTCAGGCCTCAAACCTAGGTAACGGGTGGTGGCCGAAGAGGCTCACCCGGCAAGGCTTGAATACGGCTATGCCGATTGAGTGTCGGGTCGGCTCAGCTCAGCCACTGGATGCCGTTGCCATTGCCGTTGAGGGTGACGCGGAGGCTGGAGAGACAGTGCTTGAAGATGTTGTGGAATCCGGGATCAGTCAGCACGTCGCGGTGGCCGACAACGCCGATGCAGTCGTTGATGCCCAGCTCGTAGTTGAGCGGTTGCAGCTCATAGCGATTCACCAGGTTGGGCACCTGGTGGGGAGACGCGTAGCTGAGGCTGAGGCCATCACGGGCCGCCCCTTCCCAGCTGGCTTCCTCGTAGTCGCTGAGGCCGCACTGCTGATTGGCGAGACCATGGTTTTGAAGAGCTCCCATCAGCGCTGGTGCCATCCCCAGGGGCAGGGCCGGTGAGGGGTACTGGGACAGCTCATCGCTGTTCAAGTCCCGCCTGCCCTGCAGGGGGTGATTGCGATGGGCGAGCAGTCTGTAATTGAACAGGCCTATCGGCACGCACAGCATGGTGGGGCTGAGCGGCAGCAGCCGCGAGCGCAGTCGGCTCAGGGGCTGCGACAGCAGACTCTGGAATTCCATCAATCCCATCAGGCCGATATCCACCAGGCGCTGTTCGAGCATCGAGAGCATGCGCCAGCTGTTCATCGGCCGGATCGGCAGCACCACGCCCACCTCATCGAGCCCGGGTAGGGTCATGTCCCCCAGTTGCCAGCCGATCGCGAAGCGGGGACGCAGCTGCCTTACGCGCAGCTTCTGGGATGCCTGCCGCAGGCTGTTGAGCACATCGAAGTTGGATGTGGCCTGGTAACGGTCGGCAATGCGGTCAAATCCGATCCCGAAGCGTTCACTGAAGGAGCGGTAACGCCTTGAGCAGCTGCTCTGGGAAATGCCGAGCATCCGAGCCGACTCCACGGTGCTGTTGAACAGCTCCAGGTAGTCGAGAACCTCGAGATCGGATACCAGCTCTTCCTGCACCATCGGGAAAGGCGCCGCAAAACTGAAGTTGCGGATGTGTTGGACAGACGACTCGCAATCTCGCCGCAGATGCGTTTTTCCCAGGCCAATGCCGCGTTCATTGCATTTGCCTATGCAGGGATTTTGGGGTGCCTACCCAGTATTGGGTGGCCTACGTATTGGTCGATACAAATAATGTGCCAGCTCCTGCGAGCCAGTCGCTGCCCTTCCGCATCCGTGGGGCGGCCGATCATGCCCACAGTGCATGCATGGCCTGAATCGGCATTCGACCGCCTTGAATTCACAGGCGTTCAAACAGCTGGCTGCCATCCGGCCGTCGGTTGCGCAGGCGGCGGGCCTGGCGACGGCTGAATTCGCTCACTGTGGGGTTGGGTTGAAGTGGATCCACATGGGCCACCTGTTGCCAGAGTTCCCGCTCGGCCCAGCGCACCATCAGCTTTCCCTCAGGATCCCTGCTCACATGGCACCAGCGACTGGTGCCGCAGGCTGGGCAAAACAGCTCTTCAAGCCACTCATCGCCCAGCACGAGCACCGGGTAGGACTGGATCACCAGCTTGGCCTTCTTCTCGGGCATGCCGCGGGCTTTGAGCTCCTCGGCGCTCAGCACGTGCAGGTAGTACTTCTTGCCGGTGCCGCCGATCCGCTGCTGTGGATGGGCCGGGCAGAGCAGCTGGCGGCGCCTGGGGCGCTGGCGTTGGCGTGGTGGTGAGGACGTGGGGTTTGGGGAGGGCGCCTTCTCACGGGCGTCCTCAACGTGTTCAACAGCCTGCGTTTGTGCGTGATTCGACAAAGCGTGCGCCTGCGCCACGGTTGTTGCCATTGGGGCATGGCCGAGCCCGGTTGGCGGGACGCCTCGGCTGTTGCTGCATTTGGCTATGTCAGCAGTGATTGCCTACTGTGCTCGGCGGCCGGCTTGGGGTCGCCCTGGCGTTCAGCAGCTGCGCCGCTGAGGGATGCCGCACCCACTGCGTCCGGTTCATCTGGATGCCGCGTCTCTGGCCCGATGCAATGGGCAATGCTGAATCTGTTACCAGCTAGCTGTCAGCGCGGTCTGCAGGGGGAGTGCCCAGGGAACCCACGCAACTCCGAAGTCATGGGTTGGCAGTCC
>JBILDP010000295.1:0-2532 GCA_044352535.1 Prochlorococcaceae cyanobacterium | reverse complement strand
TCACCGCTAGTGGGCCGCACGATCGCCAACAGCGGCCTGCGCCAGAGCCACGGTGTGACCGTGCTGGCGATCACCCGCGGCGGCACCCCCCTGGCCAGCCCCAGCGGCGACACCAGCTTCCAGGAGGACGATCTGGTGTTCGTGATCGGCCCGGAGCAGTGGGATCCGGCCTCGATCAACTGAGCTCCAGGGAAGCCAGCTCCAGCTCGCGGCCCTGCAGCAGCTGGCGGCTGAAGGCGCCGCAACGGGGGCAGAGACAATCGCCCTGCGCGGCCTCGAAGGGCTGCTGGCAGGGCTCGCAGGCAAAGCGGGCGGGCACGGTGTCGATCCGCAGCGCCGCCCCCTCCGCCGCCGTGCCGGCCATCACCACCTGATGGGCGAAGCGCAGCGCCTCCGGCTCCACGCCGGCCAGGCTGCCGATGCGCAACGTAATGGCTGCAATCCGCGTGGCGCCATGGGCGCGGGCCTGCTCCAGGGCCAGATCGCGCACCGATTCCATCAGGCTCAGCTCATGCATGGCCGGCCAGCCACTGGCGCAACAGGGCGCGGGCCTGGGGCAGGGCCTCGCGCAGCTCAGCAGAGAGCGCCGTGCCGTGTTCAAAAGCGGTGGCCGGCACCAGCAGCAGCTGGGCCTCGGGGGCGCGGCCGTAGAGGGCCAGGCTCACTGCCAGCAGAGCGGCCGGCTCCAGCCGGTGGCTATCTGCCCTGGCCCCGCCCGCCGGGCTGAGGGGCTGCAGCTGGGGCGCGGCCCCCGCCGGTGCCGGCCAGGCATCGATGAACAGCACCCGCTGGAGCCGCGCCAGTTCGGCGGCCAGCTCGGGGGTGAGCTGCTGCACGCAGCGCACCGCCACCGGGCCGGTGGGATCAGCCGCGGTGCTCACCGCCGCCTGCTCAGCCAGCAGGGCGCCCACGCCGTCGTCGCCGCGCAGGGGGTTGCCGATGCCGAGCACCAACCGGGTGGCGTGGGGACACTGCTGCATGGCTGGGCTAGACCACGGGCTGGCCGGTGTTGATCGCCTGCTCCACGATGTCGGCAGCGCGGGCCACGCCACCGGAGCTGGCGATCGCCTGCTGCAAACGCTGGGCATGGGCGCGGTAGGCGGGATCGGTCCACACCTGATCAATGGCGGCCCGCAGCCGCCCCACCGAGGCGCGCCTGAGGGGCACCACCGCGCCGCTGCCGCTCCAGGCCACGCGGGCTGCCACGCCGGGCTGGTCGTTGGCGATCGGGATCGCCACCATCGGCACCCCGCAACGGAGCGACTCCAGCACGGTGTTGAGGCCGGCATGGGTGATGGTGAGGGCAGCGCGTTGCAGCAACTCCAGCTGCGGCGCGAAGCCCACCACCACTGGGTCGCCGGGCAGGGGCGGCAGGGCCTCGGGGCTGCTGCCGCCACCAAGGGCGATCACCAGCTGGGCGTCGAGGTGGACGCAGGCCTCGGCGATACGGGCAAACAGCTCCAGCTGCTGGTTCTGGATCGTGCCGAGGGAGGCGTAGATCAACGGCTTGCCATTGAGCTGGTGCCAGGGAAACTCGGCCAGCGATCGGCTGGCCGGATCCACGAGGGGCCCGGTGAAGTGAAACCAGGCGGGCAGCTGGCGGCGCGGATATTCGAAGGCGGCAGGCTGCTGGCAGATCTGGGCGAGGGGCGACCAGGCCTGGGCGCTGTTGGTGAGCTCGGGCAGCTGGTGCTGCTGGCGGTAGTCGGCCACCACCTGGGTGATCGGCCGGGCCAAACGGGCGAGCAGCCGCTGGCCAAGCCGGTTGCGCAGCCGCGCCCAGGCAGCGGGGTGATAACGCCAGCCGGTGTTCACCGGCGGCACCGCCGGCTCGGGATTGAGCAGCAGGGCACAGCTCACGCTCACGAAGGGCAGATCCAGTACGTGGGCCACCGTGGCTCCCCCGAAGGAGGTTTGGTCGATCAGCATGGCCTCCACGCCATGGGCGCGCAGGGCCGGGGGCGCCTCGCGCAGCAGCATCGCGGTGGACTGCTGGAAATAAGCCAACGTGGCGCGAAACGCTGCCGCACCACTCAGCTCGCCCAGCCGATGAAACAGCTGTTTGGTGGATCCGGCTGGATAATGATCCAGGCCGATCGGCACAAACTCCAACCCAGCCGCCCGCACCCGCTCTTCCGCATCGGCGATGCCAACCAGGCTCACCCGATGGCCTCGCTGCCGCAGGGCATGGCCAAGGGTGGTGATCGGGTGGAGATGGCCGCTGGCGGCGGGGCAGAGCAGGCCGTAGTGGGTCACGGTGTGGGGAGAAGGATTGAAATCTTCAGGTTGTTATGGGAACGCTCAAGATGGGCGGCGAGAAGAAACCTTTTGCAATAGTCAGTCATCTGCGATCCAGCCCGCCGCATCTGGACATGAGACGGCTATTGGCGCCATCTACTCTTTGTTGATTCTGGATTTTAATTGCTCCAATTCTTCCCTGATTTCATTAAGGCCTTGCATGGAGTCATCCAGCTCTGCGCGTCTGCGCTGCCGCTCGTCTCCCTGATAATCTCGCAGAGACTTAAACATTAA
>JBILDP010000294.1:0-2536 GCA_044352535.1 Prochlorococcaceae cyanobacterium | reverse complement strand
TGGCCTCGCCCATCACCACCATGCCGCCCGAGCCCATCATCGAGCCGAGCGCCCGCAGGCTCTCGTAGTCCACCGGCGTGTCGAGCAGGGCCGCGGGAATGCAACCGCCCGAGGGGCCGCCGGTCTGCACGGCCTTCACACCCCCATCCGGCCCCTCGGCGCCGGGCACGCCCCCGCCCATCGCCACCACCACCGTGCGCAGGCTGGTGCCCATCGGCACCTCCACCAGGCCGGTGTGCTCCACCGCGCCGGAGAGGGCAAACACCTTGGTGCCCCTGCTGGCGGCGGTGCCCATGGCGGCATACCAGTCGCCCCCCTCGCGCAGGATCGCCGGGATCGCCGCCAGCGTCTCCACGTTGTTGATCAGGGTGGGCGCCTGCCACAGGCCCGCCTCGGCGGGATAGGGGGGGCGCGGCCTTGGGCTGCCGCGCTGGCCCTGGATCGAAGCCAGCAGCGCCGTTTCCTCGCCGCACACGTAGGCACCGGCCCCCACCCGCACCTGCAGGCGCAGGTTGAAGCGGCTGCCGGCGATGCCGGCGCCGAGCAACCCCTTGGCGCGCGCCTGCTGGAGCGCCAGCCGCAGCCGGGCGATGGCCAGGGGATATTCGGCCCGCACGTACACGTAGCCGTGCTCGGCGCCAACGGCGAAGGCGGCCAGGGCCAGTCCTTCGATCAGCCGGTGGGGATCGCCCTCCAGCACGGCACGGTCCATGAAGGCACCGGGGTCGCCCTCATCGGCGTTGCACACCACGAAGCGCGGCCCGGGGGGCTGCAGGGCCACCGTGTCCCACTTCAGGCCAGTGGGGTAGCCGGCACCGCCACGGCCGCGCAGCCCACTGCGTTTCACCTGCTCCCGCACCTGCTCCGGCGTGCACTCGGCCAGCACCCGCTGCAGCTGGCCGTAGGTGCCATGGGCAAGGGCATCGTCGATCGACCCGGGATCAACGAGCCCGCAGGTTTCAAGCACCACCGGCCGCTGCAGGGCGAAAAACGGCTGGGCCAGATCCAGCTGCCGCTCCGGCAAGCTGCCGCCCAGCCCGGCGGCACACTCCAGCAGCGCCTCCGCCTCCTCGGGCCGCACGCCGCCATACAGGGCCAGCGGCTGCCAGCCGCTGGCGCCGGCTTCCCGATGATCTTCCGCCACCAGCGGCCCCTTGCCGCAGAGCCGCAGACAGCCCACGGCCTTGATCTGCACCGCCCCGGCTGCCCCGCCCAGCCGATCGCGAGCCGCCTCCAGGGCCGCCTGCAGCTCCTGGCCGCCGGCAGACCGGCAACCGCTGGCGGTGCAGCAGCGCAGTCGCGTGGCCGTACCCATCAGCTCACCTCCCCAGCCCCAGCGCCACCAGCCGCTCGCCCAGCGCCTGGGGGTCGTCCACCGGCAGCCGGGGCTCCAGCCGGCCATCCACCACCAACACCGGCGCCTGGCCGCAGGCCCCCAGGCAGCTCACCGTTTCCAGGGCCCAGGTGCCGTTGCCGGCCGGATCGTCGAGCCGCAGGCCGAGCAACGGCTCCAGGCAACGGGCCAGCTCCGCCCCACCCTTCACGAAACAGGCAGTGCCCAGACACACGGCACAGCGGTGGGCGGTGGGCGGTGCCAGCCGGAACAGGTGGTAGAAGCTCGCCACCCCGTACACCCGGCTCAGCGGCAACTGAAGTTCCCGCGCCACCTCCGCCAGCGCAGGACGGGGCAGGAAGCCATGGATCTCCTGCACCTGGTGCAGCACTTCGATCAACGCGTCGGCCTGGCCGCGCTGCTGACGCACCAGCCGGCTGATGGCGCTGGGTGCCGCTGCTGCCATCCCCACTCCCCCGGCTCTCCCCGGGATAGCAAGGGCCGAGGGCACTGGAAGGAGAAGCCCGAAGGCCCGACACCTCTCGTTGCGAACCGGTGGGCAAGCAAGGGGGCGACCGACTCAGGTCTCGTTGCCGCCGAACATGTCGTCGTAGCCCTCATCGGGCATGAATTCATTCCAGCCCGGGCTGGCCTGCTGCAGTAGCCCGTAGCGGGCGTCCTCGTCGTCCATCAGGGTGTTGCCGGTGGGGCGGGTGTCGCAGGTGATGCCGCCGTCGCCGCTGGGCTGGCAGTTGTCGAACACCACATCGGCCCGCAGCGGAGCCGGTGCCAGCAGTGGGATCGGCAGCACCATCAGCAGGCCGCTGAGCGCCAGCCACCAGCGTGCACTGCGCGGGGATCCCATGCCCAGGCCCCCCATGCTCGGGCACCGGTGGCGCGCCAACTGAGAGGATGGCGAGGCGCAAGCATCTGGTGCGATGTACACCGACTGGACGGCCGTCATCCTGCTGCTGCTGACTGCAGTGCCCCTGGCAGTGGTGGTAGGCACCGCCGGCTTCTTCATCTGGCAGCAGCGGCGGAAGCAGCTGCGCTGAGCTCGCCGGCGTCGAACTGGGTGGCGTTGCGCAGGGCTTCGGCCCGCAGTGCCGACAGCTTCGCCATGGTGATGGCGGCTTCCAGCGACGGTGGCTGCCCCTGCCCCAGGCAGGGCAGACAGGTGCGATAGCGCTGACCGCCGAGCCT
>JBILDP010000293.1:0-2545 GCA_044352535.1 Prochlorococcaceae cyanobacterium | reverse complement strand
CGGCTGGCCGGCGCCTCGGTGAAGCTGCTGCCCAGCGATGCCGCCCAGGGCTTCCGGCTGCAGCCCGAGCAGCTGGAGGCGGCGATCACCCCCGCCAGCAAGCTGCTGGTGCTCAACAGCCCCTCCAACCCCACCGGCATGGTGCTGAGCCGGCCGGAGCTGGAGGCCATCGCCGCCGTGCTGCGTCGCCACCCCCAGGTGGCGGTGGTGTGCGACGAGATCTACGAATTCCTGCTGGCCCCAGGCCATGAGCACCACAGCTTTGCGGCGGTGGCGCCGGATCTGGCCGAGCGGGTGTTCATGGTGGGCGGCTTTGCCAAGGGCTGGGCAATGACCGGCTGGCGCATCGGCTGGCTGGCTGGCCCCCAGGCCGTGGTGGCCGCCGCGGCCGCGCTGCAGAGCCAGACCACGAGCAACGTGTGCACCTTCGCCCAGTACGGCGCCCTGGCCGCGGTGAGCGGCGCGCGCGATTGCGTGCAGACGATGGCGGCCGAGTTCAACGGACGCCGGGCCCTGCTCTCCGATGGCCTGCGTGCCATCGCCGGCCTGCAGTTGCTGCCGCCGGAGGGCGCTTTCTACGCCTTCCCTGATGTGAGCGCCCACGGGCTCGACTCCATGACCCTCTGCAACCGCCTGCTCGATGAGGTGGGCCTGGCGGTGGTGCCCGGGGTGGCCTTCGGCGACGACCGCTGCATCCGCCTCTCCTGTGCCGCCTCGCCGGCCACGATCGCCGATGGATTGGAACGGCTCGAGCGCTTTCTTTCTGGGTTGTAAGGGCTCTGGGCCATAGGAGCCCCGGCTGTAGGAGCATCGGCCGGTCTGTTGCCCTCCAACCCCATGACCACCCGAGAACGTTGGGCCGCCGTGCTGGCGGGGCTGTGCCTGGCCCTCCTGCCGGCGGTCACCCCGCCCATCCCCGGCAGCGCCGACAGCCCGGCCGACTCACCCCTGCTGCAGCGGGCCCAGGCCCAGCAGAAGCTGCTGCGCATCGGTGCCATCCCCGACCAGAACCCCGAGAAACTCAACCGCCTCTACGGCCAGGTGGCCGCTGAACTGGGCCGCCAGCTGGGCGTGAGGGTGCAATACGTGCCTGTGACCGACTACGCCGCCGCCGTGAGCGCCTTCCGCACCGGCAGCCTTGATCTGGTGTGGTTCGGCGGTCTCACCGGCGTGCAGGCGCGGCTGCAGAAGCCCGGCGCCCAGGTGATCGCCCAGCGCGACATCGATGCCGCCTTCACCAGTGTGTTCATCGCCAACACCCGCAGCGGCCTCAAGCCGATCCAGAACCAGAAGCAGCTCACCGTGCTGGAGGGCAAGCGCTTCACCTTCGGTTCGGAGAGCTCCACCTCCGGGCGGCTGATGCCCCAGTGGTTCCTCAGCCAGGCCGGCGTGCAGCTCAAGGACTTCGCCGGCGGCGCCCCCGGCTTCAGCGGCAGCCACGACGCCACCATCGCCCTGGTGCAGAGCGGCACCTACGACGCCGGTGTGGTGAACGAGCAGGTGTGGAAGGCCAACCTGCGCAGCGGCAAGACCGACCGCAGGAAGGTGTTCGTGCTCTGGCGCACCCCCGGCTACCCCGATTACCACTGGATCGGCCAGCCCGATCTCGACAAGCGTTTCGGCGCCGGCTTCACCACCAAACTGCGCGGCGCGATCCTCAGCTGGCGACCCACCAACCCCCAGCAGAAGCAGATCCTCGAGCTGTTCGGGGCCCAGCAGTTCACCGGCGCCAAGGCCAGCGACTACCAGCGCATCGAGCAGGTGGGCCGGCAGATCGGCAAGATCCGCTGACCACTCGCCCGCCACAATTGGGGCACCTGAACGGTGCCCTGCCGTGGTCTGGTTGATCGATCTGCTGCTGCTGCTGGCCGGGCTGATGCTGTGGGTGCGGTCTTGCAATGAAGACGACGAGGCCTGGTCGCTGTTTCTGCGCGGCATGGTGCTGGTGGATCTGGCCTTCATCGCCTTCGGCAATGGCCAGCTGCTGATCGAAATTCCCCTGCTCGCCCTGGCCCTGGCCCTGCCCTCGGCCGCCAGCCTCGACAACCGCCGGCCCTGAGGCCCATGAACCCACGCGGCCCCGACCTGCTGGAAGTGAGCCTGGTGGCCTTGATCCTGGCCCTGATCGTGTATCGGCTCACCCTGGAATGAGCAACCTGGAGTGAGCGCCACCGTGACCACCCTGCTCGAGCTTGACGGGATCCATGTGGCGGGTCGCCAGCTCCCGCGTCTCGACGGCGTGACGCTGCGGATCGAGCCGGGAGAGCGGGTGGCCCTGGTGGGACCCAGCGGCGCGGGCAAGAGCACCCTGCTGGCGGTGGCCAACGGCCTGATCACCCCCAGCGGCGGCCAGCTGCGCTGGCAGGGGGAGGCCCCGGCCACCTCCGGGCGGCGGCGGCGGCGCCAGCAGGCCCGCATCGGCACCCTCTGGCAAGACCTGCGCCTGATCGAAGAGCTGAGCGTGCAGCAGAACCTCAATGCCGGCAGGCTGGCCCGGTGGGGCTGGCCCCGCGCCCTGCTCAACCTGCTGCTACCGCTCGACACC
>JBILDP010000002.1:0-28617 GCA_044352535.1 Prochlorococcaceae cyanobacterium | reverse complement strand
AGCCTGCTTGGGGAATTGGAGGGGCCGCTGCGCGAGGCCCAGCAGATCAGTCGCGAAGACCAGCGCCACTGGCAGCAGGTGTGGTTTCAGCAGCACCACGCTGAGCAATGGAAAGCCCAGTTCCTGCGCTGGCTCAGGCCCCAGGACGGACTGGGCCTGGTGCATGTGGAGGCACTGGCCATGGACCTGGCAGCTCACTGTCCCAGGGGATGTGATCCTGGCGATCACCTGCTGCTGAGGGTGCGGCAGGTCGACCCCCTGCGCGACCAGATGCAGCTGATCACCACCCTCTGAACCGCAGGCGGAAGCCCCCGAACTCTCAGGGGTCGCGACTAGACCCGAGTGACCCGCAGCCAGGGGCCCCAGGGATTGGCCACGCCCACCAGGCCCACCTCCATGCCATGCACCTGGTTCGCCAGCCATTGGGCCACCGCCGGCTCCAGGCTGATCAGGGGCCAGCTGCCTTCCTGCGTATGCAACTGGTAGGTGCCATGGCCATCGCTGCCGAACACTCCCCGGTAGGAACGCTCGAATCGCTCCGGCGGCGGCAACACGGCAGGGGCGCTGCCAGCTTGCGGCAGATCGAGTAGCCCCCTGTCGCTCAAGCGCGCCGGATCGGCCAGGCAGGCCAGCTGTCGCTCGCGCCAGTGGGGATGGTGCCAGGGGGTGTCCCAGAGCGGAAAGGGGGCTGCGGGGGCCTGGGGCTCGGTGATCAAGGCTTCCTGCAGTGCCGTGACTGGTAATTCAGCCGGAGCACAAGCCCGCTCCAGACAGAGCGCGGCCGCCAGGCCGGCCGCCTGACCGATGTTGAGCACCAGCGGCTGGAGCCGAGTTGCTCCGTTGGCCATGTGGCTCACGCTCAGACACTTGTCGGCCGCCAGAAGATTGCTCGTGTCGGCGCTGACGAGCGCTCCATAGGGAATGCTGAAAGGCGTACCACTCCAACGCCCTCCCCAGCGGCAGGATTTGGGTGCCAGTGGCCAGTCGCCACCCGGGTAATGGTGGTCGTTGGCGTAGTTACCCACGGCCACCGCATCCACGAGCCCATCGCGCCGCGGCAGTGGCGCGATCGTGGCCTCGCCCTGCCGCACCGGCAGCAGATCCGTTTCCACCACGGTGCTCAGACCCAGCAGACGGCGACCCTCGCGCCAGTAAGGCATGAGCGCCAGGGGCGAGGCACCCGTCAACGCCGCGTTTCTGGAATCGAGGCAGGGGAACACCTCCGCCAGTTGCAACCAGCCGCTGCTGGCCTCGCTGAGGGCCCGGCCGAACGCCAGGCTGTGGGCCTGCATCTGCTGAAAGAGCTCTTGCTCTGCCTGGGGATCATCCATGGCAAAGGCTCGCCCCAGGCCCCTGTGCCAGTCGTTGCCGTGCAGGGGCCAGTTGAGCATCACCAGATTGCCCGGCAGGCGCCCGTAGGTGATCGTGCGCTCCAGGCCGAAGGCCGCTGCAGCCTGCAGGAAAGGCTCAGGTAATGGCTCGCTCAGCGCAGCCGACCTGGCAGGCAGCTGATCCCCGCCCAGCTGACCCATGGCCACCCAGGTTGGTGACTGCACGGGCTGTTCAGCGAAAAACGGGTTGGTCTCCAATTCCCGGCGGGGTGGAGCACTGGGTTCCTGCCACTCCTCTCGCGCCTCCCAGCCGAGGCGGTGCCCGGCACCAGCCATGGCGATCAACTCGCCGCGGTCGCTACCGTCAATCACCAGCTGAGGGTCCACCCGACAGGCCATCCCCTGCCGTTCCAGGGTGATGCCAGTCACGCGATCGCCACGCCGCGCCACGCCAAGCAACCGGCAGTCAGGCCACCAGTCGAGCCGGGGCAGGTCCGCCACCCAGCCACGCAGCAGGGCCTCAGCAGTGGTTGGGCGATAACCGAAGCAACTCACCCAGTTGTGATCCAGGCCCGTGGGTTCGGCAGCGGCCAGCCCCCGCAGAAAGGCTCCCCACAGCCCGGTCTGCCACGGACTGAGCTCGTTGCCATCGGGGGCACACACCCCCGCGGCGCTCACCATGCCACCCAGCCAGGGACCGGGTGTGAGGAGCAGGGTGTGTGCTCCCCGGCGAGCCGCCTGGATGGCAGCAGCCACGCCGCCCGTGCCACCTCCCCAAACCACCACGGGCACCTGCAGATCCGGCATCGGGCGGCAAGAAACGTCTCGGTAAGATCCGGCGGCGGCTGCAGCGAGCGTCTGAACGCCGCCGACCGATCACCCGCTGCATGTCCTACACCCTCACCACCCCCCTCTATTACGTCAACGACCGGGCCCACCTGGGCAGCGCCTACACCACCCTGGCCTGCGATGCCCTGGCCCGCTACCAGCGGCTCAAAGGTGAGCACGTGGTGTTCGTCACCGGCTGCGACGAGCACGGCCAGAAGATTCAGCGCACCGCTGAGGCAGCTGGTCTGACTCCGCAGGCCCACTGCGATGCCGTGAGTGAGGGCTACCGCCAGCTCTGGCAGCGCTGGCAGATCAGTCACGACCGCTTCATCCGCACCACCGACCCCCGCCACCAGCGCCTTGTCGAGCAGTTCTTCGCCCGGGTGGAAGCCAGCGGGGATGTGGTGGAAGGCCGCCAGCAGGGCTGGTACTGCGTGGCCTGTGAGGAGTTCAAGGACGATCCCCACGAGGCCCAGGACCCCGAGTGCCCGGTGCACCGCAAGCCCCTGGAGTGGCGCGATGAGCTCAACCTCTTTTTCCGCCTCTCGCACTATCAGGGCCAGATCGAGGAGCTGATCCGCCGGCCCGGCTTCATCGCCCCAGCCAGTCGCCAGAAGGAGGTCGAGAACTTCGTGGCCCAGGGGTTGCGCGACTTCTCGATCTCGCGCATCGATCTCCCCTGGGGCATTCCTGTGCCCGGCCATGAGGGCCACACCTTCTACGTGTGGTTTGACGCCTTACTCGGCTATCTCACTGCCCTGCTGGAGGCCGATGATCCAGCCGACCTAGATCTGATTCTTCAGCGTGGCTGGCCGGCCCAGCTGCATGTGATCGGCAAGGACATCCTTCGTTTTCATGCCGTGTACTGGCCGGCGATGCTGCTGTCGGCCGGGCTGCCACTGCCGGAGCGGGTCTTCGGCCATGGCTTCCTCACCCGCGAGGGCCAGAAAATGGGCAAGTCGCTGGGCAACGTGCTCGATCCGGAGCTGCTGCTGGAGCGCTGCGGCCGCGACGCGGTGCGTTGGTATCTGCTGCGCGACATCCCCTTCGGTGACGACGGCGATTTTCAGCAGCAGCGCTTCAGCGACCTGGTGAACAACGACCTGGCCAACACGATCGGCAACCTGCTCAATCGCACCAGTTCGATGGCCCGCAAGTGGTTTGGTAATTCCGTGCCCCCCGCCGGCGACGCCCAGCATCCAGGCCATCCACTCGCGCAGGCTGCCCAACAGGCAGGGGATCAGACCCTGGCGGCGCTGGAGGGGCTCGATTTCCGCGGCGCTGCCGAAGCGATCCTGCAACTGGCGATCCAGGCCAACGGCTACCTCAATGAACGGGCGCCGTGGTCCCTGAAGAAGCAAGGTGATCAGGATGAGGTCGTGGCAGCCGATCTCTACGCCGTGCTGGAGGCCAGTCGCTGGATCGCCGTGCTGATCACACCGCTGCTGCCGGATCTGGCGGGCAGGATGCAAAGCCAGCTGGAGCAGCCGCAGCTGTCCGGCGCCACAACCCTGACCGGGGGCTGGCAGCCGCTGCTCCGGTGGGGACTGCTGGAGTCTGGGCAGGCCCTTCCTGAGCCCCAGCCTGTGATGCAGCGGCTGGAGCTGGACACGCCTCTATGAGGGCGCCAACGGCGGTCGTGCCATCGCTGGCTGCAGCAGTCCTGCTCGCTGGCTGTCTGCCCCAGCAGCGCCAGGAGCCCACCGCGCCGCCGTTTGTGTTTCGTTCGCTGGAGCTGCGCCAGAAGGATGCCGAGGGTCAGCCTTCCTGGGAGATCACCAGCCCGGAGGCCCGCTACGACCTTGGCCGCAAGCTGGCACAGGCAAGGGAGCTTCGTGGCCTGATCTACGCCAATGGCAGGCCGCTGTATCGCGTGTCGGCCACCCGTGGGGTGGTGCTCAACGACGGTGAGGTGGTGCAACTGGAGGGCCCCACCAGGGTTGAACGACTGGGGGAGGATCCCCTGGTGATCTCAGCGCTGCGCGTGCGCTGGTATCCCCAGCAGGGACGGATGCTTCTGGACCGCCAGCCTTACGCCAGTCAGAGGCGCCTCACCCTCACCGCCCGTCGTGCCGTGTTCGACTTCAACGCCGACAGGCTTGAGCTGAGCGGTGAGCCAGAGCTGATCGATCGCGGCCCGGCCCAGACCCGTCTGTCGTTGAAGCGGGTGCAGTGGTGGGCTGCCAGCGGCAACCTGCTGGGCGAAGGGCCTGTGCGCGGGACCCGGACTGAGCAGGAGCTCGGCCAGCAGACCCTTTTGAGCCCCTCGTTGTCTGGCAACACCATCCGACAGGAGCTGCTCCTGGCCGCGCCGGTGGAGGTGGTGGTGCCGGGTGAGCAGGCCGCATTGCGGGCCCAGACCACCCGGATTGATCTGCAGCGACAAACAATCAGCAGTGAGCTTCCCTTCAAGGGCCGGCGGGGCGCCATGCAGGTGAGTGGACAGAGCTTCAGGCTGCAGGGTCAGACCACCACGCTGATCATTCCCGCGGGCTGTGAACTCAGTCAGCCGGGTGACAGGCTCACGGCAGACGCGTGCAGCTGGAACTGGCGCACCAATCAAGTGCAGGCGCGCGGTGACGTGGAGCTGCGTCGTGAGCAGAACGGTCTGATTACCCGCGCCAATCAGCTGGATGGCCGTGCCGCCAGGGACGGCAGCGTCGTATTCACCCAACCGGGGGGCCGCGTCACCACCCAGTTTCGGATTCCGTCGGGTTCAGGGACCCAAGGGCGTTCGGCTGGCACCAGGTTGCCAATTCAGCTGTGAGCCTGCGGGCCCAGCCCTCAGTCCAGGCCAGGTCACTCCGGTCGAAACAGCGAGGTGCCCATCCACCGAGCACCAGCACCCCCTCGTTGCCAAGGGGCTGCACCAGCACCGCAGGCAGGCCGTTGAGCAATCCGGCAAATTCATCCCTACCGGGATACAACCTCAGATCCACCAGGGAAATGGCACGCTGCTGCTGCCGGGCGCGGCCACAAATTGCTCCGGGTTCAAAGCGGTCCGGTCCGATCAGGCCACGGCGGATCAGGCATCGCCCCCCCCACACCACGCACACCACTGCCGCAGGGGTGGCCGTGAGCAGCATCTGCGTTCCCCAGCCCAGTTCCTGCCTGAGACTTTCAGTCAGCTCCGCATCCACTTCCAGCCCCTGATCTCCCTCCAGAACCACCCGCTCAGGGTTCTGGGGCACGATCTGAATCCATAGGCTGCCCACCAGCAGCAGGCCCACCGCCAGGAGACTGGCCAACACGCTGGCACGCTCCAGGGAAGGATCAAGCTCTGGTGCGCTCAGCTGGTTCCAGATCGTGAGGCCCAGGGCGGTGGCTCCACAGCCGATGCAGATCCGTGCAGGCAACGGCGAAGCCATGGGGCGATGCTGCAGACAGGGGCTGGATTCAAGCGGCAAACTAGGGCTCCGTTGGCAGCCCCGTCGTGCTCAGCCGCCCCACTGCAGGCCTGTTGGCCTCCCTGCTCTGCCTGTTCCTGGTGGTGGCTCCCGCCTGGGCGCTCGCCGCAGCGGGCCTGCCCGCCGACTTGCCGCAGGAGTTGGTGCTGGATCGCTCTGAAGTGCTGAGCCGCGCCGCCAGCGGCGATATCAGTCGTGCTCTGCAGCAGCTTGATCAGCAGGGCATCGAGGCTCGCCTGATCACGGTGCCCCGGCTCGACTACGGGCTGGGGCTAGAGCAGCTGGGGGAACAGTTGCTGGCTGAGTGGCAGGTGGAGTCGCAGGATCACCGCCTGCTGCTGCTGCTGATCGATACCCAGACCAACGGGGCCGCCGTGGTGGCCGACGGTGGCCTGCGTGATCAGCTCGGGGCCGATCTGCTGCGCAGCACCGCCCGAGTCACCCTGGGCCAGCCACTGCGCGACGGGGGCCGCTACCGCCAGGCCAGCCTCGCTGCCATCCAACGCCTCGACGCCGTGCTGCAGGGTGATGTCGATCCGGGTGAGCCCATGATCGAGGACGTCGTGAATCCCCGGACCAACGTGCCCAGCCGCGAGGAAACGGCCGCAAGCAAAGCCTGGGTATGGGTCACGGTGCTGCTCGTGGCTGGCACCATCGTGCCGATGCTCACCTGGTGGGTCTTCTCCCGCTGAGCGAACCGATGGCACTCAACGACTGGATTGGTGCTTTCGGCCGCGCCGAAGCCCTTGACCTCAGCCATGACCTGGAGCGGGGCTACGAAGCTGCCCTGCTGATCCAGAGCATCGAACTGGAGCACTACAACGACCGGCCGGTGCGTCCGGAATTGCAACTCACCATTCCTCGCGGCGAACAGGCCCAGCTGCTGCGGCGCTTCCGCGCTGCCCTGGAGGTATGCCGCCAGAGCAGCGATTCGCTCCAACCCCATCGCAGTGAACTGGCTGGACAGGAGCTGCGTCAGTTCCAGTTGATCCAAACGGTGGTCAACCGCTACGAGGCGCGCCGCTCACCTCTGCCCGCGATCAGTCGATCGCCCGAGGTGTTGCCTCGCAGCCTGCTGGGTGTCGTGAACCAGGTGCGCCGTCAGCTGGATCCCGAAGCGGAGGCCAACGTGGTGGCCGGATTCCGTCGCCGCAGGGATTCCACCCTGGTGTCGCTTCGAATCCTGCTGCTGCTGGTGCTCGTGCCTGTGTTGATCCAGCAGATCAGCCGCACTTACCTGGTTTCACCTGTCGTGGACCGGTTCGCACCCGATAACGCTTTCCTGACGTACCCCAAGCCACAGCTCGAAGAGCGCGCGGCCGAAAAACTGCGGCTCTATCGCGCTGAGATCGAGTTTGACGCGGTGCTCAATGGCAAGCCCCTGCCCTCTGCTGAAGAGCTCCATCTACAACTCTCTGAGCGGGCCAAGGAACTCAAGGAAGAAGCGGATCTGGAGAGCACCCACGCGATCAAAAACGTTGTCGCTGACTTGGCAGGCCTGGTCGGTTTCGTGGTGGTGTGCTTGATCGGAAGGCGCGACCTTCAAGTCTTGCGTGGATTTCTCGACGAAGTTGTGTACGGCCTCAGCGACAGTGCCAAGGCTTTTGCAATCATCCTGTTCACCGATATCTTCGTTGGCTTCCACAGTCCTGAGGGCTGGACAGTGCTGCTTGATGGTGTTGCCAACCACTTCGGATTGCCAGCACGTGAAAACTTCATCATGCTGTTCATCGCCACATTCCCGGTGGTCCTTGCCACGGTCTTTAAGTATTGGATCTTCCGCTATCTCAATCGCGTCTCCCCATCGTCTGTGGCCACGCTGCGCAACATGAACGGAGGCGGCTGACCCTTGGCATCCCTGTCCCTGGTGCTGGGCCCGGCCCGCAGTGGCAAGAGTCGCTGGGCCGAACACCTGGCCAGACAGTCGGGCCGGGCCGTCGTGTATGTCGCCACGGGCAGCGAGGGCATCGGCGACCCCGCCTGGCAGGCGCGTTTGGACTTGCATCGGCGCCGCAGGCCTGACAGCTGGGCTTGCCTGGAAGTGGAGGCCGATCTCGCTGCTGCCCTGATGCACTTGGACGACCAACAGCTGGCGCTGGTGGATTCCCTGGGCAGCTGGGTGGCCCATGGCCTGGAGCTTGATGGCCCTGGCTGGGATGCGGCCTGCACAACCCTGCTCGCCGCCATTCAGGCCTGCCCGGCCGAGATCGTGCTGGTGAGTGAGCAGACCGGCTGGGGGGTGGTGCCGGCCACCGACATCGGTGGGCTGTTCCGCGATCGTCTTGGAGCGCTTGAGCAGCTGCTGGCCCCCGTCGCTGAAACCAGTTGGCTGGTGGTGGCCGGTCGGGCCGTCGACCTCACCGCCCTCGGCAGGCCGGTTCCGGAGCTCGCCTGATGCCGAGGGTCGTGTTGTTTGAGCCCCAGATCCCGCCCAATACAGGCAACGTGGCGCGCACCTGTGCAGCCACTGGATGTGAACTGCATCTGGTTGAACCGCTTGGCTTCGCCATCACCGACCGCCAGCTGAAGCGGGCCGGACTCGACTACTGGCCGCACGTGCTGCTGCGTCGCCATGCCTCCTGGCAACCGTTCGAGACCGAGCGGCGTCAGCGGAGTGGCCGCTTGCTGGCGTTCAGCAGCCACGCCCAGATGCCTTACCACCAGTTCTCGTTCCAGCACGACGACTGGTTGCTGTTTGGTCGCGAGACCGACGGCCTGCCGAGGGATCTGCTGACTTCCGCCGACGCGCTTCTCACCATTCCCATGGCCTGCCGGGCCGCCGCCGAGGGGACAGGCGGCGTGCGCAGTCTCAACCTGTCGGTGTCAGTCGGTGTTGTCCTGTTCGAGGCACTGCGCCAACTCGGCGCGCTGGATGCAGTCTCTGTTCGAGACGACCCGGATCGTCGCGAGATCGGTGGACGCTGACCCAGGCCTGCGCTGACTGAGCTCGCCAGATGCCCTGCGCCGCAAGGCAGGAACGCCATCATTCTGAGTGTTTAACGAGCGGGAGTAGCGCTCGCAACTTGCTCCCAATGAGGCCGTCCGCTACTGTCTGCCCGACCCAGGGTTCACGGCTTCCTCACTGGGTCATGTCGTTCGGGAACAATCGAGGACATTGATGAAGGCCGTTCCACTACTCCAGTTCTGCATCAAGGCTGCACTTCCTGCTGTAGCAATCGCAGTGCCTGCGGCGGTTGTTGCGCTGGCTCCACCCAACCCGGAGCAGGCTTCTCTGGATCCACCTGCCCTGGATCAGCTGGTCGCAGCCCTGCCAGCCCCAAGCGCAGACCGGGTGTGGGTCAAGGTTCGGCAGCCCGTGAGCGTCGAGAGCTTGTCCACCAGCCTTCGCCTGCCCGAGGAGCGCCTGGCCAGACTCAACGACGTGAGCCTTGATCACGAGTTTCGCCAAGGTGACTGGCTCGTGATCCCCAGCAAGCAGACCCGTGACGTGAAGCACCTGGCCGCGGTGGATACGAGTCAACTGCGCCGCACTCCGCCATTGCAAAGCCTGCCTCCGCTGGAGTCACAGGGGGTGGTGCGCTTTGGGGACACCCTGGTGAAACTCGCCCAGCGCTACGGCCTCACCCTCCAGGAATTGCTGCGGCTCAACCCCGGGATCGAAACGGCCCGCCTAGTTGCTGGGACCCAGATCCGGTTGGCCCACTCCGCCCCCGGCCGCACCCGCATGGTTCTGGGGCTAAAGCCCAACACCAGCGGCGGCGCCAGCTGGCCCGATCTTCCCAACTTCGGCGATGCCACCCGGCCCTTTGGCAATGCCAACACCAGCAATGGCTGGATCTGGCCCGCCCAGGGAATCTTCACGTCCGGCTACGGCTGGCGCTGGGGGCGCATGCACAAGGGCATCGACGTAGCCAACAATGTGGGCACCCCGATCGTGGCAGCCAAGGAGGGGCGTGTCGTGTTCGCCGGCTGGCACGAGGGGGGCTATGGCTATCTCGTGACCCTGGCCCATCCCGATGGCAGCCGTTCGCTGTACGCCCACAACAGCCGCCTCCTAGTCAAGGTGGGACAGGAGGTCGAGCAGGGGCAGTCCATCGCCCAGATGGGCAGCACCGGCCGTAGCACTGGCCCGCATCTTCACTTCGAGATCCATCCAGCGAGTCAGGGGGCGGTGAACCCCCTGCAATTCCTGCCACCCCGCGCCTGATAAGATCACTGGGTCAGCGGCTCGGTAGCTCAGCTGGTTAGAGCGTGGGATTCATAACCCCAAGGTCGGGAGTTCAAGTCTCCCCCGAGCCATTTTGATGATCATGACTGATCATCAGCAAACTTGTTCGAGTCTGCGCCTCCCGTAGCGCAACAACTGTTTCAGAACCGCTTTTGTTGCCAAGGCTGGTTTCGCTGCTGTGGCCAGTTGTCTTTCCAAGGCCTGATTTGCATGCCCTAAAGGCTGTCCCTCCATCTGCGTGTCTGAGAGGTCGATCCAAGTCTGATCAACTCGAATCACCAACGCAAAGCTGATCAACAACGAGTCTGACCAGCAGCGAATCTGATCAACAGCCAAGTCATTGAGACTTCGCCTCTCCCAGCCCCGACCTGATCAACAGATAGCCAACGTTCCAGGGGCGGTCCCTGTTGACCGCCTGGCCGTCGTGTTCAGGCTTCAGCTTCGCCTGGAAAGCCCCCTGCCTCTCGAGCCGGCTCCGCGGAGACTGCAGGCCGACGGTTGCGGGTGGCAGCGGCCTTTTCGGCAATGGCCCGAATCAACGACTTGCTGCGATTCACCTCGGCGACACTCTCTCCATCCTTGGGGCGCACCAGGGGATTGCCCTTGAGCTCCGCACGCAGCTGACTGAGCAGGCGGAAATGCCCCGTGGTGTTGTATTTCCGCAGCACGCCCGGGTCCCAGGCCATAGAGATCAACTTGACTCCTCCCAGCCTATGGCCCTGGCCAACGGGAGCTTGTGATAAATTCTTACAAGCCAACTGGTAGTCGGTACGACTACGGCCATGGCTGTCACGTCGTGCCCGGCGCGTCGTGCCTACCTGCCAGCGGCAACACCCCCTCATCTCACACGAGCATGTCTCGACTCGTCGGCCTGCAGGCCCCAGATTTCACCGCCACCGCCGTGGTGGATCAGGAATTCAAGACTGTCTCCCTGAGCCAGTATCGCGGCAAATACGTGGTGCTGTTCTTCTATCCGCTCGACTTCACCTTCGTGTGTCCCACGGAGATCACCGCCTTCTCCGATCGCTACGGCGATTTCACCAGCCGCAACACCGAAGTGCTGGGCGTGTCGGTGGACAGCGAGTTCAGCCACCTGGCCTGGGTGCAGACCGACCGCAAGAACGGCGGCCTCGGCGAGTGCAGGTACCCCCTCGTGGCTGACCTCAAGAAAGAGATCGCCCGCGCTTACAACGTGCTCGATGAGGAAGCCGGTGTGGCCCTGCGCGGTCTGTTCATCATCGACCCCGAGGGCGTGATCATGCACAGCACGATCAACAACCTGCCCGTGGGCCGCAGTGTCGACGAGACCCTCCGCGTGCTCCAGGCCTTCCAGTACGTGCAGAGCCATCCCGATGAGGTGTGCCCCGCCAACTGGCAGCCCGGCGACAAAACCATGAATCCTGACCCGGTGAAGTCGAAGGACTTCTTCTCTGCCGTCAACTGAGACCGTCAGTCTCAACACCAACAGTCAAAGGGGCCCTGAGGGCCCCTTTTTTGTCGCCAGTCATGCCTGGCCTCGTTGCCGTGTCAGCCCAGCAACGAGGCCATCAGACGGCGGCCGTCGATGCCGCCGGTGGCGGGATCACAGGCTCTCTCTGGATGGGGCATGAGACCCAGCACGTTGCCAGCTGCATTGGTCAGACCTGCCACATCGCCGACCGAGCCATTGGGGTTGGCGGCGTAACGCAAGACCACCTGGCCATTGCCCTCAAGCTCTTCGAGCTGGCTGCTGTCGCACTGGAAGCGCCCCTCCCCATGGGCGATGGGAAGCACGATCGACTCACCGGCCGTGTAAGTCTGCAACCAGCGGCACTGGCCGGGCTGCACCTCCAGGGGAGTCGGTTCGCAGATGAAGTGGAGCCTGGCGTTGCGGGTGAGGGCCCCGGGAAGAAGTTCCATCTCGGTGAGCACCTGGAAGCCGTTGCAGATCCCCAGAACCGGTCCGCCGTGATCCGCAAAGTCCTTCACCGCCTGAAGCACGGGCGAAAAGCGGGCGATGGCCCCGCAGCGGAGATAGTCGCCGTAGCTGAAGCCGCCGGGAATCACCACGGCGTCAACGCCTTTGAGATCGGAGTCTTCATGCCAGAGGAAGCGCGTGCTCAGCCCCAGGCAGCCCTCTAGGGCCCAGCGCACGTCCCGATCGCAATTGGAACCGGGAAACACAACAACGCCAACGCTCATGCGGCTGAGCCTCCCGTGGCTTCGGCCAGCTCGAGGGTCCAGTTTTCAATCACTGGGTTGGCCAGCAGGCGGTCGCTCAGCCGTTCGAGCTGGGCCTGGGCTGTGGCCCGATCCGGTGCCACCAGTTCCAGTTCGATCGCCTTGCCGATCCGCAGCTTCTGAATGCCATCGACCCCGAGACGAGCAGCAGCTGCCCGGGTGGCCTCTCCGGCGGGATCGAGCACCGATGGTCTCAGGGAGACATGAACGCGAGCGTGAAAAACGGGCACCTGGTTGGAGGAGGTTTGTTAAATCTTGGCAGCCCACAGGTCCGGTTCCCGCGCGCGGGGTCAGGTTGAAGACGAGCGCATTGGCCATCCGTGCCAGTCTCCTTCCTCCCCTGCCATCCAGTCTTCCTGGCCCTGTGCCTGATGCTCGGCAGCGGGCTGGTTGGTCCTGGTGCTCTGGCAGGTCAGGAGGGGCTCGGCGGCGGCGGCAAGCCTGGTTTGGCCGAACCAGTGGAGCTCCAGTGTCGCCTCGGCGATGGACCTTGGCAGAACTGTCAGATGCGGGTTGTGGCTCTGGGTCTGAGCTGGCGGCTGCTCGTGAATGGCGAACAGATCGGCTTCCAGCACGACGGCAAGGGCAACGTCCAAATGCAGAGGGCCAGGGGCAGCTGGGAGCCGGTGCAAGCGAAGTGGAATGCCGAAGCGGCTCTCTGCTGGAACGGGGTGTGCGCTCGCGGAGATCTGCCACTCGACTAGGTCGTTTGGACTGGCTTGTTTTGGCAGGCTCGCTTGCCCTGGGTCGTGAATGAGGCTTCCTCGTGCGAGGGCTGCAGGCCTGCGGTTACTGGAGACGGGATGTGGGCGCGGCGACCAGCTCCTCCAGGCGCGCCCGCAGGCGATCCTGGGGCAGATCGAAGCCAAGGGCCACCAGTTCAAGGCCTGGGCAAGCGGGGACTAACTGGGTGGAAGCGGTGGCTGCGAACCAGCTCTCAAGGCGTGGACCCACGGCCTGAATCTCAAGCGGTCTGGCCTTGCCCTCCTGCCACAGGCGTCCCTTGAGCCGCACGATGCCATGGTCTCGGATCAGGTGCAGCAGCGCGGGCTCCAGGCTGACCCGGTCAAAGCTGCCCACCAACCTGATCACCACAGACTCCATCGCCACGTGGCTGTGGTCATGGTGGTCGTGGTCGTGAGCATGTTCATGAACATGAGCATGTTCATGGCTGTGGTCGTCGCCGTGCTGGCCTGTGCTGTGAGCAGTTGACGGGATACCCGGGCCCAGCACGAGCTCGGGGGCGACATCGCCACGGGCCATGGGCAGCATGGCCGTGCCCTCGCGGATCAAAGGACCGATCCGCTCCCGTACCTGCTCCAGCTGGCCGATATCAAGGCAGTCGGCGCGGCTGATCAGCACCAAATCCGCAGCAGCCAGCTGATCGGCAAACAGCGCGTCGATGGCAGTGAGATGGTCGAGGCTTGGATCGGCCTGGCGCTGGGCCTCAAGGGCCGCTGCATCCGCCACCACGGAGCCGCCAGCCAGAGCCTCCCCATCCACCACCGTGACAACCCCATTGACCCGGGTGCGGCTACGGATCGCGGGCCATTGGAAGGCGGCCACGAGAGGTTCCGGGAGAGCCAGTCCGCTGGTCTCCACCACAATTCCGTCGAGCTGGTCAGCGCGTTCGAGCAACGACTCCATCGTGGGCAGGAAGTCGTCCTGAACCGTGCAACACAGACAGCCGTTGGCCAGCTCCACAAGCCGCCCTTCGAGCTCCTCCTCAGGACAGAAACCGCAGCTTCGCAGCAGATCACCATCAATTCCCACCTCGCCGAACTCATTCACGAGCACCGCCAGGCGCTGGCCACCGTTGAGAAGCAGATGGCGCAGGAGCGTGGTTTTGCCAGCCCCAAGGAACCCTGTCACCACGGTGACCGGCAGACGCATGGAAGTCATGGAGACGCTCTCAGGCAAGGGATGCCGCCAGGGCGAAGGTCGCTGAGATGGCCACAAGGCCGAGGGCGAGCGCGCGGCGGAACGAAACACGGGCGGACAGCCGCACCGCCACAGGCCTCAGGAGGGCGAGGGCCGAGAGCAGCAACAGCCCCTGACTCAGCATCAAACCGAGGAGATAGGTCGCCACAGGCATGGCCGACCAGCCGATCACGGGGCCGCTGAGGGCATAGCCATGCACAGCGATCGCGGGCAACAACAGCCAGCCCGGCAACCAGCCCATGAGCACCAGAGCTTCCAGGCTGAGGGTTGCCGAAAGCAGCAGCTCAGCTCCGGGAAGGCCCGGCATGAGCAGGCCGAAGGCGCTGCCGGCCAGGGCCACGGCCAGCAGGCCGAGAATCCAGCGCCGCTGTTGGCGCAGCCCCAGCAGCGCCAACGCCAGCAGGAACACGAGGTGATCCGGCCCCAGCACAGGATGGGCCAGGCCACTCAGCAAGCCATGCACCGGAGTGGGGGTGAGCCCGTTGAGATCCATCAGGTGATGGGCCTGGGCAGGCAGCGCCGCGACAGCCAGGAGCAAGGCTGCAGCCAGGGATGCCGGGGGCAGCAGGGTGCGCCCGGCGGTATGAATCTTGATCATGGAGACGGTCCGCGCCGCAAGGGGGAATCAACCGGCGGGCGTTCTGACTGAGGTCCGGTCGATGACCAGACCATTCACAGCTGCGGGACAGCGCCGGATTCGCACCGACTTTCCCCGTTACCTCCGGAGGCTGAGCCCCTCCGGAACCGGATCTCGATCGTATCCGGGTTCAGGTCGAGCGGCAGGCGAGGCTGTCACGGGTGGTCACACCTGTACTGGGATTCGTGCCGGCGGCCCTTTGGCAGAGGGCCTTCTGCTCGGGAAGATCCAGAACCGCATCGGTGAAATCAGCACCTTCGATCTGGGCACCCTTGAAGTGGCTCTGCATCAGCATTCCGTTGCGCAGCACGGCTCCGCGCAGATCACTGTTGTCGAAGCGCGTGGCGTAGGCCACCACATCGCCGAGGTCGGCGCCTGCAAGGTTGGCTCCCTGGAGATCGCTGCCGTTGAACACGGCGCCGCGCAGATCGGCACCACTGAAATCAAAACCGCCCAGCTGGGCCTTGAGAAATTCCTGCTGCTGCAGGTTGCGGCCATGCATATCGGGCTGCAGATCCTGCAGGGCCCGCTGGCCGCGCAGCTCCGGCGCCGTGATCGCTGCGGCCGCGTCGGCCCAGACCAGCACAGCAAGCACCAGGCTCAACGCCATCAGCCAGGCCCTCAGGCCTCGACGAGCCCGGGGTCGCCTGCTGGGGGATGCCGGCAAGAAAGTTGCCATGGGGTGCAGACCTACGTTGGTGCCACAAGTTATGGCAACCATGGCGATGAGCCTGCGGGTGGTTGTGCCGCCCCACCCCTTGATCGGCCACTGGCTCACCGTGCTGCGCGACCGGCACACACCCCAGCCCCTCTACGCCACCGCCACCGCGGAACTGGGTCGCTGGCTCACCTATGAGGCGCTGCGCGACTGGTTGCCCCACCGGACCATCGCGGTGGAGACGGATCTGGCGGCCACCGAGGGCCAAGTGGTGGACACCGGCATTCCCCTGCTGGCGTTGCCGCTCTTGAACACAGGCCTCGGACTCTGGGCAGGTGCCCAGTCCGTGCTGCCGGCTGCCCAGGTGGCCCACCCCATGCTCGCTGCCAGTGGACGCGTTCACGGCCTCCCCGCTGCAATCAGCGAGCGCGCCGGCGTGCTGCTGTTCATCGATCAGATCGCCAGCGGTCAGCGCCTGCTGAGCCTGCTGACAGCACTGAGGGACCTGGGTGTAGAGGGTCGGCGGCTGCGCGTGGTCACCGCCCTGTCCGCCGCTCCCGGGCTGAAGCTGCTGGGTGAGCAGTGCCCCGAGCTCACGCTCTACACAGCTTGCATCGATGCCGAGGTCGATGCTGCCGGACGCGTCGTGCCAGGGATCGGTCCGGTGGCGGAACGCTTGTTCGGCGGACCAACTCTGGAAGCCGGCGTTCCGACTGCCTAGGCTTCATCAAACGCTTTGAGCCCCCATGGGCCACCCCAGCCATTACCCCGATCCCGATCCCCGCAGTCAGGGCTCAGGGGTTCTGCTCAGCGCCATGGCCGGGGCTGTGCTCGGAGCTGCCGGGCTGGCCTGGTGGTTGCTCTCGGAGGCGGAGCGTCGGCGACTTCAAGGCCGGCAGCAGCGCATGCTGCGCATCTCCCGTCTGCAGGACGGCAGTGAACTGTCCGAAACCCAGCGCCCCGCTGGCAACGGCCAGCAGCGTGACCTTCACGACAAGGTGCACGAACTAAACCAGGCGATCGACGATGTGCGGCGCCAGCTCGAGGCCATGGCCACCGCTCGGTAGGTTTCTCCTACCGCGACAAGCCGCCTCCATGCTCCGCTCCGCCGCCGTCACCCAGGGGATCCAGCGCTCGCCGAACCGCGCCATGCTGCGGGCCGTGGGTTTTGGCGACGGCGATTTCGCCAAGCCGATCATCGGCATCGCCAACGGTTACAGCACCATCACCCCCTGCAACCTGGGGCTGAACGACCTGGCTCGGCGTGCCGAAGAAGCAGCCCACGCTGCCGGCGCCATGCCGCAGCTGTTCGGCACCATCACCGTGAGTGATGGCATCTCCATGGGCACCGAGGGGATGAAGTACTCCCTCGTGAGCCGCGAAGTGATCGCCGATTCGATTGAAACAGCCTGCAACGGCCAGAGCATGGACGGACTGCTGGCGATCGGCGGCTGCGACAAGAACATGCCTGGCGCCATGCTCGCCATGGCCCGCATGAACATCCCCTCGATCTTTGTGTATGGGGGCACAATCAAGCCTGGCAAGCTCGGCGCCTGCGACCTCACCGTGGTGAGCGCCTTTGAAGCGGTTGGACAGTACAGCGGAGGGAGGATCGACGAGCAGGAGCTCACGGCGATCGAGAAGAACGCCTGCCCGGGCGCCGGCAGCTGCGGCGGCATGTTCACCGCCAACACGATGAGCGCCGCCTTTGAGGTGATGGGCCTGAGCCTGCCCTACAGCTCCACCATGGCCGCCGAGGATCCGGAGAAGGCCGACAGTGCCGCCCGCAGCGCCGAGGTGCTGGCTGACGCCATCCAGGCCAACATTTGCCCGCGTGATCTGCTCACCCGCGAAGCCTTTGAAAACGCCATCAGCGTGATCATGGCGGTGGGCGGCTCCACCAACTCGGTGCTGCACCTGCTGGCCGTGGCCCGCACCGCCGGGGTGGACCTCTCAATCGACGACTTCGAGACGATTCGCCAGCGGGTGCCCGTGATCTGCGACCTCAAACCCAGCGGCCGCTACGTGACCGTGGATCTGCACCAGGCCGGTGGCATCCCCCAGGTGATGAAGCTGCTGCTGGATGCCGGCCTGCTGCATGGCGACTGCAAAACGATCGAGGGCAAGACCCTGCGTGAGGTGCTCACCGATGTGCCGTCTGAGCCACCGGCCGGCCAGGAGGTGATCCGCCCGCTCAGCAATCCGCTCTACGCCAAGGGCCACCTCGCGATCCTCAAGGGCAACCTGGCCGAAGAGGGTGCGGTGGCCAAGATCAGCGGTGTCAAGAACCCTGTGATTACCGGCCCGGCGCGGGTGTTCGAGAGCGAGGAGACCTGCCTGGCCGCCATCCTCGACAAACAGATTCAGCCTGGTGATGTGGTGGTGGTGCGCCAGGAGGGCCCCGTGGGTGGTCCTGGCATGCGCGAGATGCTCAGCCCCACAGCCGCGATCGTGGGCCAGGGTCTGCTCGATTCAGTTGCCCTGATCACCGATGGCCGGTTCTCCGGCGGCTCCTTCGGCCTGGTCGTGGGTCACGTGGCACCCGAAGCCGCCGTGGGCGGCACCATCGGCCTGGTGCAGGAGGGCGACAGCATCACCGTGGATGCCAACCAGCTGCTGATTCAGCTGAATGTGCCGAACGACGAGATCAACCGCCGCCGCGCTGCCTGGGTGAAGCCTGAAGCCCGCTACAAGACGGGGGTGCTCGGCAAGTACGCCCGGCTCGTGAGCTCCAGCAGCAAGGGCGCGGTGACCGATCAGATCGAGCTCACCGCCAACCGCTGATCACCCAGGGCTGATCAGTGCCCTGATTCGCCGCGCCAGCCCCTCCAGGCTGGCGCCCCCTTCAGGGGCCGAACACCGTTGCCCGTTCACGGCCTCCACCCAAACGGCGTGCTGGCCTTGCCAGAGGAGGGGAGTGTTCGAGTCGTTGGCTCGGGAGAGCATCACATTGAGCTCGGAGCCGCTGCGGTAGATCTCCAGCTCCAGATCCACCTGGGGCTGCCGCTCCCCCAAGGGGTCACGCGCTTCCAGGCGAAGCGTCAATTCATCGGCCAGGGGAGCCTGCACGGGGACAACGCCGAAACGCAATGGCTGGCAGCACACCTCTGCCGCCCGCGCCAGCAGGGCCAGGTCGAGCTCGCGCAGGTCTCCCACGGCTCAGACCACCGCGTGAATCGAACGCAACAGCAGGCGCAAGGCACCGGGGCGGAAGCCTGGATTGAGGCCGCCGCTGTCGTTGAACTTGGAGTGCAGCAGCTGAAGCCGCTTGATGCGGCATGGATCAAAGCGCAAAGGGAAACCCAGGGGCCTGGCCCGCACGCTCGGTGTGAGCCTCTGGAAAGGGACCACAACTCTGGTGGTTCCGGTGCTCTCGGTGTCAAATTCCGCCACCCAGCGCAGGCCACCCGGAATCAGCTCGGCGGCACCGGTGATGCGATCGGCGCAGGCAATCGCCAGCTTGTAGCGGCGGCCATCTCCATCGAGCATCAGCTCCAGGCCGGCGTAGGCGCCCAGATCCAGCGGCGGCACGAAGTCGGCTGAGCGGCAGCTCACGAAACCTCCGCCCTCTTCCACCACCTCGCTCTCCATCAGCAGCCCCTCGGAGCTGGCGTTGCAGCGGCCCGTGCTGCGTCCCCCCATGATCGTGTCGTTGAGCGTGGACCAGCCGCTGAAGCTCGGCCCAGCGGCAATCAGCAACCGTTCGCTCCCTGGGTCAGATCCCCTCAGCATCGGCCCTCCAGATCTCCGGCGGCGGCCCGATCGGCGAGGATCCAGACCGGCGCTACGGGTTGCACCAACCGGGCGGGGGTGCGCTCCGGCAACTCCTGCGGATCGAGCAACCGTTGCAGGGCCAAGCGTTTGCCGCTCCCGCTCACCAGAAACACCACCTGTCGAGCGGCGGACAGCACGGGGGCGGTGAGGCTGATGCGGGGCAGCCCCTTGCCCTCGCCCACGGTCACGGGTCGATCGCGGACCCTCAGAGCCGACGTGCCTGGAAACAACGAGGCGGTGTGGCCGTCATCACCGAGACCCAGCAGCACAAGATCGAGACAGGGCGGCTCTCCGGGGCAGAGCTGCTGCAGCAGCTCACCGTAGGCTGAGGCACCCTCAGCTGGGGATCCCAGGTGGGTGGGCACCGAATGGAGCCGAGCAGCCGAGCCCGGTGGCTGGGCCAGCAGGGTTTCGCTCAGCATGCGGGAGTTGCTGGCGGGGTCGGCGGACAGCACCCAGCGCTCATCTCCCAGCAGCACATCGACCCGTTCCCAGGGCAGGTGCTCCTGGCCGAGACGCTGGTAGGTGGCCCTGGGGGTCTCACCACCGGCCAGCGCGATCTGGGCCCGGTCGCGCTGGGCCAGCGCCAGGTCGAGATGGCTGGCGATGGTTTCAGCGCATTGGCGAGCCAGATCTTCAGCCGAATCGGCCAGAACCAGGTGGTATTGGGTCACTCAGGGTTCTCCCGCAGGTGAGGTGAACGCAGGCGGACCTGCTCAGTCGAGCCACTCGGTGTGGAACGAGCCGGGCTGATCCACCCGCTCGTAGGTGTGGGAGCCGAAGCAGTCCCGCATCGCCTGCACCAGATTCTGGGGCAGGCGGGCGGTGCGATAGCTGTCGATGTAGTCGAGAGTGCTCGAGAAACACGGCACGGGAATCCCGGCCAGGGCTGCCCCGGCCACAACCTGGCGGAGTCCCGGCAGCCGACGGTTCACCTGCTCAGCAAACCAGGGATCAAGCAGCAGGTTGGCCAGGGCAGGATTGGCGCCATAGGCGTTCTGAATGCGCTGCAGCAGACGGGCGCGAATGATGCAGCCCCCCTTCCAGATCTGGCCGATGGCAGCAAGATCGAGGCTGTAGCTGTGCAAAGTCGAAGCCTCCTGCAGGAGCACCATGCCCTGGGCATAGCTGGCCATCGCAGCCAGCACGCAGGCGTCCATCAAGGGGGCCATGCCCGTGGCCGGGTCCCCAAGATCCACCCCATGGGCTGCCGGGGGGTGCAGGATCGCCTCTGCCAGCAGGCGCTGGTCGCGCTGGGAACTCAACACCCTGGCATTGAGTGCCGCGTAGATCGTGGGCACCGGCACCCCCATCTCCAGGGCGCTCATCACCGTCCACAGGCCGGTGCCCTTCTGGCCGGCCGCATCCACGATCTTCTCCACCAGGTCGCCACCATCATCTGGATCCTTGGTGCGCAGACAGATCTCGGTGATCTCCACCAGGAACGAGGCCAGCTCCTCGGTGTTGTTCCACTGGCCAAGCACGGCGGCCATCTGATCACCGGTGAGGCCGGCGCAGCGCTTCATCAGGTCGTAGGCCTCAGCCAGCACCTGCTCGATGCCGTATTCGATGCCGTTGTGCACGGTCTTCACGAAATGGCCCGCACCGCCCGGACCGATGTAGGTCACACAGGGACCGTCGTCGACCTGGGCGGCCATCTTGCGCACCAGCGGCTCAATGGCGTCGTAGGCGGCACGGGTGCCTCCCGGCATCATGCTCGGGCCCTCCAGCGCCCCCTTGGCGCCCCCGGACACCCCCATGCCGATGAAGCCGAAGCTCCGGCTCTCCAGGTCCTTCACCCGGCGCTCCGTGTCGGTGTAGAGGGAATTACCACCGTCGATCAGCAGATCACCCTCCTCCAGCAAGGGGGCGATCGCGGCAATCGTGTCGTCGACCGGTTGGCCGGCTTTCACCATCAGCAGGATGCGGCGCGGCCGCTCCAACGCGGCCACGAACTCCTCGAGGGTGCGGGCACCCACAATGTCGCGACCGGCACCCCGGCCAGCGAGGAACTCCTCGGTCTTGGCGTAGGTGCGGTTGTACACCACGCTGGAAAACCCGTTGCGCTCGGCATTGAGCACCAGGTTTTCGCCCATCACCCCCAGGCCGATCAGGCCGAAATGCGCCTTCGCCATAGAGCCAGAAGCCAAGCCACTGCGGCCAGTGTGGCCGCAGCAACCGGTTGAACAGGGTTCAGATCACGACATGCGTCAGTGCTGTCAGCAACTCCTGGCCTGGCAGCCGGCTCAGAAAGCCGACTCAGATCACGCTGCCATCGGCGATCGTGCCGTTCTTCACCACCACCACGATGCCGTTGCGGATGTAGAAGTTCAGCTCAGGCCGGTCAGCCTCCTCCACCCGATCCTTGTTGATGATCGAAACATTGCTGCCGATCCGCACGTTCTTGTCGAGGATGGCGCGCTTCACAGTGGTGCCCTTGCCCACGCCGATCGGGATGCCGCCGCGCTCGCGCAGCAGGGCCCTCTCCTCAGAAGACTCGAAGTAATCGGCTCCCATCACCAGGGTGTCCTGCAACACCACTTCGTCTTCGACACGGGTGCGCACACCCAGCACGCAGTGATGGATGCTGCAGGCCTTCAGCAGGGATCCCTCACCGATGATCGACGACGTCACCTGGGCGTCCTGCAGCTTGCTGGGCGGCAGGTAGCGGGGGCGGGTGTAGATCGGGAACTTCTCGTCGTAGAAGGAGAACGGCGGATTGGGCTGCTCGGTGAGGGCCAGGTTGGCTTCGTAGAAGGCTCCGATGGTGCCGATGTCCTCCCAGTAGTCGTCGAAGAGGAAGCTCTGGAGGCGGTCACCGCGAGCGAGGGAGGCAGGAATGATCTCCTTGCCGAAGTCGGTGGCGGTTGGATGGCTGCTGAGCAGGTCGAACAGCGTGTCGCGGCTGAAGACATAGATCCCCATGGATGCCAGGAAGGGGCGCCTGGCGGCTTCATCCGGCGTAAGACCCAGGCTCTGGGTGTCAACCCGCATCGCTTCAAGGGCCTCACCCTTGGGCTTCTCCCGGAATTCCTGGATCCGGCCTGAGGTATCGGTCCGCATCAGGCCGAACCCTTCGGCCTGCCCGCCATCCACCGGTAGGGCCCCCACCGAGAGCTGGGCGCCGGTGTCGATGTGGTGCTGCACGAAGCGGCTGTAGTCCATCCGGTAAAGCTGGTCGCCGGAAAGAATCAGGTAGTGGTCCACATCCCACTCCTGGAAGAGCCACTGGTACTTGCGCACCGCATCGGCCGTGCCCTCGAACCAGCTCGGACTGTCCGGGGTCTGCTGGGCAGCCAGCACCTCCACGAACCCCTGGCCGAAGCCGGCCGAGAGGTTGTAACTCATCGTGAGGTGGCGATTGAGTGATGCGCTATTGAACTGCGTCAACACATAGATCTTATTGATCTCCGAATTGATACAGTTACTGACGGGTATATCAATCAGCCGATACTTGCCAGCCAGCGGAACAGCTGGTTTGGCACGCATCTTGGTGAGGGGATACAACCGTGTACCGGCTCCACCGCCGAGGATGATGGCCAGAACACGTTTCATGTCGCCCGCTCCAGAACACGATCGGAGGCACCGTAACGGAGCCCCTGCCAAGGGCGATAGCCCCTGCAACACCGCCGGCACACTCTGTGACAGTGATGCTGGCTAGCGCTCCAACAGAGGCTCCTTGACTCCACTGAGTCTGGCGCCCTAACAGGCACGCGGACAGGGGACGCTCAGCCCTCGTCCGCGCTGTCCCGCAGCTCGAAGAGATCCTCCAGCACCTTCATCGCCACATGGCGCTGGCTACGGGGCTGGGGGGCCCGGATATTGGTGACAGGGGTGTGCAGCACCTTGTTGATGATCCCCTTGCTCAGGGCCTCCACGACCTTGCGCTCCCGGGCCGACAGGTCGGGACCCATGCGGCTGAGCGCTTTCTGCAGCTCCTGTTCGCGGATGGTCTCCAGGTGACGCCGCAGCCGGTTCACCACCGGCACGGCCTCCAGTCCATCCCACCACTCCAGGAAGAGCCGGGATTCCTCAAGCAGCAAGCGTTCGGCTTCTGCAGCGATCTCGCGGCGGGCCTCCTGGTTGCGGGCCACCACCTCCTGCAGATCATCCACGTCATACGACTGCACGCCGCTCAGGGCTGCGGTGTCAGCCGAGATGTTCCTCGGCACGCCGATGTCGATCAGCATCAGGCTGGAGCGACGGTTGAGACCTCGGAGACGGTCAGCCGTGATGATCGGCTCCTCGGCGGCGGTGCTGGTGAACACCAGCGAGCAGGTGCTGAGGCAGTGATCGAGATCGGTGAGAGGGCGGCACTGCACCGGCAGGCCCGGGAAGTCGGCAGCCAAGGCCTCGGCACGGGCCACCGTACGGTTGAGCAGCACCACGCCACGACTGCCCTTGGCCTGCAGGTGCTGGAGCAGCAACCGGGCCATCCGGCCGGAGCCCACCACGGCTACCTGTTCCTGATCGAGGGGCACCAGTTCATCGACGCCGCGAGCCTGGCCCACCTTGAGCTGGGCCAGCTCCACGGCCGCTGAACTGATCGAAACGGCCCCCGTGCCGAGGTTGGTTTCCGTGCGGACCCGCTTGCCGGTGCTCACCGCCTGATTGAGCAGACGATTGAGAATCGGTCCCACGGAGCGGTGCTCCTGGCCGAGTCGCACCATCTTCTTGACCTGGGACAGGATCTGTCCCTCTCCCAGCACCAGCGAATCGAGTCCGGCGGCAACCCTCAGCAGGTGCCCCACGGCTTCCTCGTGGTGGTACGTGAACAGATGCGGACTGAGATCGTCGACGGCCAGTCCGGAATGGCGGGCCAGGAATTCGCCGACAGCAGAAATACCCGACTCCGGATGGCGGAGCAGGGCGTAGATCTCAAGGCGATTGCAGGTGCTGAGGATTGAGGCCTCCAGCACCTGCTCATCTGCTCGGAGAGCCTGCAGGGAGGCCTCCATGGTCTGCTCAGGGATGCTGAGCCGCTCCCGGATCTCCACCGGAGCCGTGCGATGCGAGAGACCAACAACGGCGATGTGCATGGAGATGGGTGAGGGAGCTCGAAGCGGCGAAGGGCTCAGCGCAGCGCGATGCTCTGAGCGCCGTCCTTGATGTGCACCGTGGTGGTGAAGCGGGCGGTGTTGTCGAGGGTGCTGATCACCAGCGAGCTGGTGCGGGTGCAGTCCTTCTCGAACTTCACGCCGTCAAACAGCAGGCCGTCGGTGATGCCGCTGGCCGCAAACACCACATTCTCACCGGAGGCCAGCTCCTCGGCCTCGTAGACCTTGTCTGGATCACTGATCCCCATCTCGGCGAGACGGGCCAGATTGCCCTCCTTGGTGAGACCTTCCCACTCAGAGGTCTGGGCAACGGCGGGGTCATAGACCAGCTGGCCCTGGAAGTGACCGCCAAGAGCCCGCAGGGCTGCGGCAGAGATCACACCTTCCGGGGCGGCTCCGATGCCCATCAGGCAGTGGGTGCCGGTGCCGGTGAAACCGCAGGCGATGGCGGCCTGCACATCACCGTCAGAGATGGGCTGAACGCGGGCGCCGGTAGCCCGGATCTCCTTGATCAGGTCCTTGTGGCGGGCCCGGTCCATCACCACGATCACCAGGTCAGTCTTGGGGACACCCAGGCACTGGCTGAGGATCTCGATGTTCTCAGTGGCCGACTTGCGGATATCGACCTTGCCTTTGGCGGCCGGGGGAGCGGCCAGTTTCTTCATATAGAAGTCGGGCGCATTGAACAGGCCACCGCGATCAGAGGCGGCGAGCACAGCCATCGACCCGCGCTGGCTGTTGGCGCAGAGGTTGGTGCCCTCACAGGGGTCCACGGCGAAGTCGACGCCGGGGCCGACACCACTGCCGACTTCTTCGCCGATGTAGAGCATCGGGGCCTCGTCGCGCTCGCCCTCCCCGATCACGATGCGGCCCTGCATGGGGATCGTGCCCATGCGCTGGCGCATGGCTTCCACCGCTGCCGCGTCGGCCTCGTTCTTGAGGCCCATGCCGGTGAGCTTGGCCGAGGCGATGGCGGCCTGTTCGACCACCTCAAGAATTTCCTGAATCAGCGAGCGATCCACAGCAGTCCGGCAGAGGGCAAGGGGGGCTTCAGCGGGAAGGGCCGGGAGCAGCGCAAAAGCGGCGAAACTCAGAACCTGAACTCGAGACCGAGGCTGACTGGAGCAGCGCCTGCGGTTGAAGTCAGGTTGATCGCAACCTCCGGCAGCTGGGCCTCTCAGGCTTCAAGCCGGGTCACTGTATCAGCGCTGGCCGGGGGCGCCTCTCCGCAGGCGCTTCGTACAATCCGGCATCCCTATGCCCGGTGGAGCCAGCATGAGCACCAAGCCCCTGGTGATTTCCCCGTCGATCCTCTCAGCCGATTTCGCCCGCCTCGGAGAGGAGGTGCGCGCCGTAGACGAGGCCGGTGCCGATTGGATTCACGTGGATGTGATGGACGGCCGTTTCGTGCCCAACATCACCATCGGACCGCTGATCGTTGAGGCCCTGCGTCCAGTGACCAGCAAGCCCCTGGACGTTCACCTCATGATCGTCGAACCCGAAAAGTACGTTCCTGACTTCGCCAAGGCAGGGGCCGACATCATCTCTGTGCAGGTGGAAGCCTGCCCCCACCTCCACCGCAACCTCGCCCAGATCAAGGATCTCGGCAAACAGGCTGGGGCCGTGCTCAACCCCAGCACCCCGATCGACACGCTTGAGTACTGCCTTGAGCTGTGCGACCTAGTTCTGATCATGAGCGTGAACCCTGGTTTCGGGGGTCAGAGCTTCATTGACAACCAGGTGCAGAAGATCCGCGACCTGCGCCGGATGTGCGACGAGAAGGGCCTGAACCCCTGGATTGAAGTGGATGGTGGCATCAAGGCGGAGAACGCCTGGAAGGTGATCGAAGCAGGTGCCAATGCGATCGTGAGCGGCTCGGGCGTGTTCAACCAGCCCAGCTACGCCAATGCCATCACCGGGATCCGCAACAGCCGGCGTCCGGAGCCTGCGCTGGTTTGAGAGCGGAGATCATCTGTCTCCACAGTGGGTAGACCAAGCCCCCCTCTCTTTTGAGAGGGGGGCTTTTTTAGCTTTGAATGTCCCTGGGCGACTGAAAACCCTGGGCGACTGAAAACCAGTGATCAGTGACAGCAGGGCCGCTCAGGTGTCAAAGAACCAACCGTAGCTGTGAAGACCGATACCCAGAAGGTTGACACCGATGTAGCAGACAGCGATCACAACCAGACCTGCGGAGGCCACGAATGCCGGTTTGCGGCCCTGCCATCCCCGGATCAGCCGTGTATGGAGGTATGCGGCATAGACCAGCCAGCAGATCAGGGCCCAGGTTTCCTTGGGATCCCAGCTCCACCAGCTTCCCCAGGCTTCATTGGCCCACACGGCACCGCTCACCAGACCCACCGACAGCAACAGGAAGCCGACGGTGATCGTGCGGTAACTAAGAGAGTCGAGCTGCTCGGCGATCGGCATGTCCACGCTTCGCAGCCGCAACGGAGCAGCCATCGCCCCCGGCCCATCGCTGGCCAGCTGGGCCTGGCGGAAGCCACCGCTGCCGATGGAACTGCTGCGCAACTCCAGGGCATTCCCCCGGTCCACAAACAGAACGGCGACGGACAGCAGGGAACCGACCAGCAAGGCTGCGTAGCTGAGCATGATCACACTCACATGCATCACCAACCAGCTGGAGCGCAGAGCAGGCACCAGTGGGGAAGCTTCCTGCAGACGATCGGGGAGGGCGAAGCTGGCAAACGCCACGCAGCCGAGTGCAACAGGCGTGGCCGCCGCCGGCACCAGCGGTGAAGGCCAGCTTCGTTCCACCAGCAGCTGGGTGAGCGTGCAGCCCCAAGCCAGAAAACACAGCGACTCGTAGAGGTTGCTGATGGGGAAGTGGCCCGAATCCCACCAGCGCAGCACCAGCTGGGCAGTGAGACAGAGATTGGCGGAAGCCACCAGCAGGCGAACGACCGCACTGGTGCGCTGACCACTCAGCGACCAGAAGGCCAGTGGCATCACCAGCAGCAACAGGGCGAAGGCCGTGAGGCCAAGACCGGTGACGGGATCGGCGAGCAGAGCTGGCACTGGTTCGAGTTGGGGTGGGGGCAGTCTGGCCTGAAGGCCGTCCAGTTGTCGCCGCAAGGCGCCGACAGCTTGTGGGAATGGTCTGAATCGGGACAGCGAGGTGGAAGGGCCAGGCTGGTTCAGCGACTGGCCTGGCGCAGCAGGGAGCCGCCAACACCCAGGCCGATCAGCACCGGCAGCCAGGCCGTGACCACGGGCGGGAGGGTGCCCTTGACGCCAAGGGAACTGAACGTGAAGGCGAGCACGTAATAGCCAAAGATCAGCAGCACGGTGAGGCCGAATCCCTGGCTGCGGCTATGGCGCGACTGGGGCCTGGCTCCGAGGCTGCTGCCCATCAGACCGAAAACCAGGCAGACAGCGGGAAAGGCGAACTTCTCCTGAATCCGCACACTCATTTTGCGAGCTGCCTGAAGGTCACCGGATTCGCGCAACAGACGCTCGGCTGTGCGTGCCTGACCGATGGTGAGCGAATTCGAGTCGCGCGGCAACTGCGCGGCCTGGATCGGTTCAGCTCCGAGTGGATAGAGATATCGCTGGAAGTCAGCAGACGTAGAGGCAGCGTCCTCGCCTGAGGGCACGATGAACACCTGACCATCGAGAAATTCCCATTGGGCATCGGCTTCACTCCATCGAGCACGGCTGGCGCGAAGCAGAACGCGCTGACTGGCACGCGAGAGATCGAGAAGAGTGACGTCTTCCATCGCGCCTTTGTTGAAGCGCTGGGCATAAAAGAAGTGTGTCAAGCCGCGACGCTCTGACCCATCGGGATACTGAATAGTGCCATACTTAGAATACATAACATTCTCTTTCTGCTCACCAGCCACAGCTCGACCAATCGCACGGTTAAGCGTTGCCTTCGCTTCAAACATGGTGCGTGGAACGACAGCCTCGTTGAAACTGAAAGTGAGCAATGTCATCGCCAGTGCCAACAACAGTGCGGGTACCACCATCCTCCAGGTGGGCACGCCAACACTGCGCAAAGCTGTGAGCTCACTGTTGCCGGAGAGCTTCCCATAGCTCAGCAGCGTGGCCATCAACGTGGCCATGGGGAATGAAAGAACCAGAAATGAAGGAAGCTCAAGCAGCAGAACCTGCAGCGCCACATCCAGGGGCAGACCTGATTCAGCAACCCGACGCACAAGTTCAAAGACAGCTCCCACCGACAGCGACACCGCTGTGAAGGCTGCGACCCCAAAGATCAGTGGGCCGATCAACTCATTGAGCAGCCAGCGGTCCAGGAGCGGCAGGCGAAGCCACAGTTTCTGCCAGGGACTGCCCAGACGGGCCAGCCAGTCGATCACCGCAGTCACAACCGAAATGTCTCTCCGAGATAGTGGCGACGAACCAGGGGATCGCTGGCCACCTGGGCCGAGGGACCTGCGGCCAGAATTGCACCCTCAGAGAGGATGTAGGCCCGGTCGGTGATCGCCAGCGTTTCACGCACGTTGTGGTCGGTGATCAATAGGCCCATACCCCGCTGGCGCAAATGATCGATCAGCTCCTGGAGATCAGACACCGCGATCGGGTCGACGCCCGCAA
>JBILDP010000292.1:0-2559 GCA_044352535.1 Prochlorococcaceae cyanobacterium | reverse complement strand
AATCGTCGCTGCTGGCCGGGAAGGCCACGCCGGGCTTGATCGGCACCGGCCAGTGGATCAGGTAGAGATCCAGCCACTCCAGGCCCAGATCGTTGAGGGTGCGCCGCAGCGCCGGCTCCACGTTGTCGCGCCCATGGGCGTTGCACCAGAGCTTGGAGGTGATCCAGAGCTCCTCGCGCGTCACGTCGCCGGCAGCGATGGCAGCGCCGATCGCCTCGCCCACCTCCGGTTCGTTTCCGTACACGCTGGCGCAGTCGATGTGGCGGTAGCCCAGTCGGATGGCTTCTCGCACGGCCGCTCCCACCTCGCCCGGGGCCGATTTCCAGGTGCCCAGCCCCAGCAGGGGCATGCAGTCGCCATTCTCGAAGGCAACAGAGCGCATGGGCAGCGGGGGGCAGGCTGGCAGCAACCCTAGGCAGCGCGACAGCACGGGCCCCTGATTGTTGTGGTGTGTCGGTTGTGCTGCAGCTCAGCAGGCGGCGTTGACTCACATGCCGGCAGCACCTACCCAGGGAGTGAACCCCGGGCTGCACCCATGGCGCTGGATGCCTATCGCGACGAGCTGGCCGCCACGGCCGCTGCCCTGGCCACGCCCGGCACCGGGCTGCTGGCCGCCGACGAATCCACCGGCACGATCGGCAAGCGCTTCGCGGCGATCGGGCTCGAGAACAGCGAGGAGCACCGCCGCGCTTACCGCAGCCTGCTGGCCAGTGCCGATGGCCTGGCCGATCACATCAGTGGTGTGATCCTGTTTGAGGAAACCCTGTTCCAGAACAGCGTTGACCCCGCCGGCCAGAGCGGGCCGCCGATCGTGGAGCTGTTTCAGCGGCAGGGCATCATCCCCGGCATCAAGGTGGACCAGGGGGTGGAGCCCCTGGCCGGCGGGCTTGTGGGCGAGAGCTGGTGCACCGGACTGAAAGGCCTGGCCGAGCGTGCTGCCCGCTACTACGAACGCGGCGCACGCTTCGCCAAGTGGCGCGCGGTGCTGCAGATCAGTGCCGCGGGCTGCCCCAGTGAGCTGGCGGTGCGGGAGAACGCCTGGGGGCTGGCCCGCTATGCCCGCACGGTGCAGGAGCAGGGGCTGGTGCCGATCGTGGAGCCGGAAATCCTCATGGACGGCGACCACGACATCGCCACCACCGCCTCGGTGCAGGAGTGGGTGCTGCGCACCACCTACGAGGCCCTGGCGGTGAACGGGGTGTTTCTGGAGGGCAGCCTGCTCAAGCCCTCGATGACCCTGGCCGGAGCCGACTGCCCCGATCCCCCCAGCCTGGAGGAGGTGGGCGCCTTCACGGTGCGCACCCTCAGCCGCAGCGTGCCGGCGGCGGTGCCGGCGATTCTGTTTCTGAGCGGTGGCCTCAGCGAGGAGGACGCCAGCCTCTGCCTCAACGCCATCAACCAGCAGGCGACGCAGGGCTTCGCCCCCTGGCACCTGGGCTTCTCCTTCGGCCGGGCGCTGCAGCACTCCTGCCTCACGCACTGGGGCGGCAGCGACCTGGCCGCCGGCCAGGCGGCCCTGCTGGCCCGGGCCCGCGCCAACGGTGCCGCCAGCAGCGGCACCTACCAGCCCGGCAGCGAACCCTCCGACGACGCCAGTCTGTTTGTGGCCAATTACAGCTACTGAAGCCTTGGCCTGAAGCTCAGCGACGCATTCAGCGGCTCATCGCCAGCATGCGCTCGATCGGCGCCAGGGCCTTGAGGCGCAGCTCCTCCTCCATCACAATTTCCGGCGCCATCTGATCGAGGCACCGCCAGAGCTTCTCGAGGGTGTTGAGCCGCATGTAGGGGCAGGCGTTGCAGCTGCAGCCATCGGCGCCGGGCACCTCAAAAAAGGTCTTGCCCGGCACCTTCAGCCGCATCTGGTGCAGGATCCCCGGCTCGGTGAGCACGATGAAGCTGCCTGCCGGACTCTCCTCGGCGCGATGGAGCAGCTTGCTGGTGGAGCCGATGAAATCCGCCAGATCGAGCAGGTGCTGCTGGCATTCGGGGTGGGCGAGCACCTCGGCGCCTGGATGCTCGAGCTTCAGCTGCAGCAGGGCCTGCTCGCTGAAGGCCACGTGCACCTGGCAGCTGCCGGGCCAGAGGGTGAGCTCGCGGCCGCTCTGGGCCTGCACCCAGCGGCCCAGATTTTCATCGGGGCCAAACAGGATCGGCCGATCCGCCGGCAGTTGCCTCACCAGATCCACCGCATTGCTGCTGGTGCAGATCAGGTCGCTGTTGGCCTTCACCGCCGCCGAGCAGTTGATGTAGCTCACGGCGATGTGGTTTGGGTGCTCGGCGCGGAAGGCGGCGAAGGCCTCGGCCGGGCAGGCGTCGGCCAGGGAGCAGCCGGCCTCCAGATCCGGCAGCAGCACCGTTTTGGTGGGGTTGAGGATCTTGGCCGTCTCGGCCATGAAGTGCACGCCGCAGAACACGATCACATCGGCCGTGGTGCTGGCGGCCTTGCGGGCCAGCTCCAGCGAGTCGCCGATGAAGTCGGCCACGTCCTGGATCGCGTCGTCCTGGTAGTAGTGCGCCAGGATCACGGCGTTGCGGCGGCGGGCCAGCGCGCGAATGGCC
>JBILDP010000291.1:0-2568 GCA_044352535.1 Prochlorococcaceae cyanobacterium | reverse complement strand
GTTTGGGCTACTGGCGCCTCACCACTTGCGGTAGGGGAGGAACTTGCCGTTCATGGTCACAACCACGCGGTCCCCTTTGGGGTCCTCCTGTTTGTTCACCGTGAGGCTGAAATCAATCGCCGACATGATCCCGTCGCCGAACTGCTCCTGGATCACGTCCTTGAGCGGCAAGCCATAGACCTGCAGGATCTCGTAGAAGCGGTAGAGCAGCGGGTCGGTGGGAATCACCGGATCGAGGGCCCCCTTCACGGGATAGGTGGTGAGGGCGACGGCCAGGGCCGGCCGCTCCGCCGCGGACACCTGCAGGGCCTCCAGCAGGGCCTCGGCCTGATCGGCTGACGCCGTGGCCTGGCCGTAGAGCAGGCTGGCCGTCCACACCTCGTCCTGACCCAGGCGGGCACCGAGGTCGGCGAAGCTGAGGCCACTGCGGCGCTTGGCGTCGAGCAGGGCCGTGGTGTGGGGAGGCAGAGCCATGGAGCGATCAAAGGAGCGGCGGGACCCTACGGAGAGGCGGAGGCCAAGCCGGCAGCCGTTGCTACAAGAAGCGGCTCCAGGCCCACCTCTGCCGCTGCGCGCCTGCCTGCTGAGCGGCGGCGAGAGCCGGCGCATGGGCCGCGACAAGGCGTTGCTGCCCCACCCCGATGGCGGCACCTGGCTGGAGCGCAGCTTGTGCCTGCTGGCCCAGCTGGAGGCACCGATCACCCTGCTGAGCCACCACCAGGCCCACCTGGAGCTGGCGGAGCAGCTGGCTCACAGGCTGGCGGCAGCGCCCGGCCGGCTGCCCCCGCCGGCGATCACCGCCCTAGCCGAACCCCCACCGCGAGAAGGGCCACTGCTTGCCCTGCACCGGCTGATGCGGCACCACCCCAACGAGCTCCTGTTGCTCTGCCCGGTGGACATGCCGGATCTCAGCCTGGCGGCCCTGCAGGCCCTGCTGGCGGCGACAGGCAAAACCCCAACAGGCCAGCGGCCCACCCAGCTCCATCTGGCCCACGACGGCGAGCGGCTGCAACCGCTACTGGGCCTTTACCCGAGCAGCACCCCGATCCGCACCCACTTGGCCGCGGCGGTGGAGCGCGGCGAACGGCGACTGCAGAGCTGGCTGGCCACCCAGGCCATCCAGACCGTGGCCCTGGATCCTCGCGCCATCCGCAACGTGAACCGGCCAACTCCAGGCCAGCAGCCATAGCGTGGCCACCATGGCGAGCGCCACCGACCAGCTCAACCGACCCCTCGGGGTGCTGCGGCTGTCGCTCACGGCCCGCTGCAATCTGGCCTGCCCCTACTGCCTGCCCGACGGCGTGGAGCCGCCAGGGCTGCTCACGCTGGCGCAGCGGCTGCGGGTGATCGAAGCGGCGGTGTCGCTGGGGGTGACAAGCCTGCGGCTCACCGGCGGCGAGCCACTCCTGCACGGCGGTCTGGAGGCGTTGATCGCCGCACTGCAGCCGCTGCGCGCCACCGCAGCGCACGGCCAAGGCCTGCGCGAGATCGCCCTCACCAGCAATGGCGCCCTGCTCAGCGCTGAGCGGGCCCGGGCCCTGCGCGCCGCCGGCCTCGATCGGATCACCCTCAGCCTCGATGGCACCACGGGGGCATCCGTGGCCCGCATGGCCGGGGTGGGCCACGGCGAGGCCCTGCTGGCCAAGGTGCTGGCGGCGATCGAGCACGCCCGCGCCGCCGGCTTTGATCCGGCCCGCGGGGCGCTCAAGCTCAACGCCGTGATCCAGCGCGGCGCCAACCACGACCAGCTGCTGCCCCTGGCGGAGCTGGCCCGCACGCGGGATCTGGAGCTGCGCCTGATCGAGTTCATGGATGTGGGCAACCGCAACGGCTGGCGGCCCGAGGCGGTGATGAGCGCCGCCGAGATGGTGGAGCGGATCGGCACGCGCTGGCCGCTGGAGCCTCTGGGCCGCACCGTCTACGGCACCGCCAGCCGCTGGCGCTACCGGGATCGCGACCCCGTAGGCGGCGGGGTGCTGGCCGTGGTGGCCTCCGTGAGCGCCCCCTTCTGCGGCGACTGCAACCGCCTGCGTGTGACCGCCGACGGCATCGCCTACACCTGCCTGTTCGCTGCTCCCGGCAGCGGCCTCGACCTACGGCCGTGGCTGCAGCCCGATTCCCCAACCGAGACGCTGCGCGAGGCGATCGCCGGCCGCTGGAGCCGCCGCAGCGACCGCTGGAGCGAGGAACGCCAGGAGGCCTGGACCCCGGGCGGCCTCCAAGGGCCCGCGACCGCGCCGGCCCATGCGGAGATGGCCTACCTGGGGGGCTGAGGGCCACCGGGCAGCAGCGGCAGGAGGGTCAGATGGTTGGAGGGTCACATGGCTGGAAGGTCAGATGGCTGGAAGGTCAGAGCCAGTGGTGGGGATAGGGCAGCGCCCCCTTCACCCAGCGGCTGAAGGCCGCGGCGATCAGCACCAGCAGCAGCGAGCCGCTGAGCACCGGCGTGAGCACAAACGGCGGCGTGGCCCCCAGCGCCACGCCGAGAAAGGCGAGGCCACCGGCGGGCGGATGCAGGCAGCGCAACTGCTGGCCGAGCAGCACGGTGAGCGCCACCGCCAGGGCGAT
>JBILDP010000082.1:0-8947 GCA_044352535.1 Prochlorococcaceae cyanobacterium | reverse complement strand
CGTCGTCGTATGGCTTGCAGCCCTGGAAGTTTCTGGTGATCGACAATCCCGCCCTGCGCCAGGAGCTGCGCCCCCACTCCTGGGACCAGAGCCAGATCACCGACTGCTCCCACCTGGTGGTGCTGCTGGCCAAGCGCACGATCACCGCGGCCGATGCGGACCGCTTCGTGGCCTCGATTGCCGCTGCCCGGGGCCAGGACGTGGCGGCGCTTGAGACCTACCGGCAGATGATCCAGGTGGATCTGATCGAAGGCCCCCGGGCCGCCGAGATCGAGCGCTGGACCTCCAACCAGCTCTACATCGCCCTTGGCAACCTGATGACCTCCGCAGCCCTGCTCGGCATCGACACCTGCGCGATCGAGGGCTTCTCCCCCGCGGAGTACGACCGGATCCTGGGCCTGGAGGGCAGCGACTACCGCAGCCGGGTGGCCTGTGCCTGCGGATACCGCAGCGAAGACGATCGATACGCCGGTCTGGCCAAGGTGCGCTATCCCGCCGGCGAGCTGATCGAGCACCGCTGATTGGCTCGCCGGTGAGCGCTGCCACAGCCGTGATTCCTAGGGTCGGCGGATGGACAGCCCCACCTCCGCCGCCCCAGTGGTCGCCCAGCGGGCAGCACTCCGCCCCCTTCCCGGTATCGGCGCCGTGAGCGGCGTGCTCGAGGCCCTGGCCCAGCTCGAGATCCGGCGGATGGTGAGCCGGCTGATGGTGGTGGGTCTGCTGCAGGTGTCGGCGCCACCCACGGCCGCATGACTGTTGCCGCCGCCGAGCCAGGTCCGTTGCAGCTGGTGTGGTTCAAGAGAGATCTACGGATCCACGACCACCGGCCCCTGCTGGAGGCCAGTCGCCACGGCCCGGTGCTGCCGCTGCTGGTGGTGGAACCGGAGCTCTGGCGGCAGCCTGATGCCTCGGCGCGGCAGTGGGCGTTTGCGGCGGAAGGGATCGCCGAGTTGCGCGAGGCCCTCACAGGCCTGGGGCAGCCGCTGGTGGTGCGGGTGGGCGATGTGCTCACGGTGCTGGAGCGGGCCCGCCGCCAGCTGGGGCTGGCGGCGCTGTGGAGCCACGAGGAAACCGGCAACGACTGGACCTTCGCACGGGACAGACAGGTGCTGGCCTGGGCCCGGGGCCATGGCATTCCCTGGCATGAGATGCCCCAGTTCGGCGTGGTGCGGCGGCTGGGCAGCCGCGATGGCTGGGCCCGCCGCTGGGAGGCGCGCATGGCGGAGCCGATCGCGCCGGCACCCGAGGCCCTGCCGCCGCTGCCGGGCCTCGATCCCGGCCCGATTCCCACCGCCACTGATCTGGGCCTGGCAGCCGACCCCTGCCCCCAGCGCCAGCCGGGCGGACGGCGCGCCGGCCTGGCCCTGCTGGAGAGTTTTCTGAGCGACCGGGGCCGGGCGTATCACCGCGAGCTGTCCAGCCCGCTCACCGCCTTTCGCAGCTGTTCACGCCTCTCGCCCCACCTGGCCTGGGGCACCGTGTCGTTGCGGGAGGTGGTGCAGACCAGCCGCGCCGCGGCGCCCACGCCACGGTTGCCGCGGCGGGCCTTTGAGGAGCGGCTGCACTGGCACTGCCACTTCATCCAGAAACTGGAGAGCCAGCCGGATCTGGAGTTTCGGGAGCTGCATCCGCTCACCGCTGGCCTGAGGGATCAGGAGGCCGACTGGCTGGCGCTGCCGCAGGCCGAGCGGCTGGCTGCCTGGAGTGAGGGACGCACCGGCCTGCCGTTTGTGGATGCCTGCATGCGGGCCCTGACCGCCACCGGCTGGATCAACTTCCGCATGCGGGCGATGTTGATGTCGGTGGCCAGCTATCACCTCTGGCTGCCCTGGCGCCTGAGCGGCCTGGTGCTGGCGCGCCGCTTCGTGGACTACGAGCCCGGCATCCACTGGCTGCAGTGCCAGATGCAGTCGGGCACCACGGGCATCAACACGATCCGCGTGTACAACCCGATCAAGCAAGGCATCGATCACGATCCCGAGGGGGTCTTCATCCGCCAGTGGCTGCCGGAACTGGCGCCCCTGCCGGTGGCGCTGGTGCATGAGCCATGGAAGCTTGAGCCCCTCTGGCAGGAGGGGGTGGACTGGCGACTGGGCCGCGACTACCCGGCGCCGATCGTGGATCCGGCCGCCACGGCCCGGGCCGCCCGCGATCGCATCCATGCCCGCCGGCGCGAGCAGGGCTTCGGTGCGCTGGCCGACGCCATTCAGGAGCGCCATGGCTCGCGCCGCTCGGGGTTGGCCCCTTCCGGCGCCCGGCGCCGCAAGCGGTCCAACGTCAATGCCGTTGATGTCGACCAGCTGGCGCTGGATCTGGGCTGATCAGCTCCCCGCCGCAGCCAGCCAGGGATCGAGGAAGGCCAGCGGTCGGTTCATCGTGGCGGAGAACCCGAGGATGCCGCGGTCGCGGTGGGCGTAGAGCAGGCTGTCGTCGCCATCGAGCAGGAAGGTGCCGCCGCGCTGGCAGATGAAGTCGTCGCGGGGCACGTAGGTGCGCCAATGGCTCAGCACCTCGGCCATGTTGCGCAGCCGCACCGTGGCCAGTTCAAACGGCCGCTGGAAGCCGCTGCCGCCGGCACGCCGGAACAGGGCACCCTGGATCGGTGGCAGGGGGCCGGCCTGGATGGTGGCGTCGTCGGCGATCCGCTGCGGGGCGCTGCGATCGCCGGTGTAGCCGCGCAGCACCTCAGCCAGGGTGCCGGGCGATCCCAGACCTGCACACATCAGCAGCAGGTTGGGCCAGGGGCCACCGATGGCCTGCAGACCCTCGTAGAGCCCCAGCTCACGGTGCAGGTCGGCGTTGGCTTCCACCTGCAGACGCTCGGGGGGAAAGCCTGTGAATGCGCAGAAGCGCTGGCGGCCAGCCTCATGGCCGATGCCGATCGCCAGCACCGCGATGCCGGCCTGCTCGAGCCGGGGGAGGGCCTCTACCAGCAGCTGGGCGTATTCGAGGCTGTCGAAATCGCCCAGCTGGGGCCAGAGCAGCACCAGCCGCCGCCGGCCACGCCCCATCCCCGGCACGCCCTCCAGGCGCATCAACAGGTCGGTGGCGGCAGGGGCCATGGTGCAAAGGCAAAGGCCGTCATGTTGGCGCTGCACGCCCCTGTCGGTGGCGCCACAGTGGCTGGGTGGAGGTGGGTCTGGTTGAGGTCGGCATGGAACAGGGCAACTGGTTCGTGGCGCTGGTGGTGCCCGAGCAGGCCGGCCTGCATCGCCTTACGGCTGATCTGCCGGCGGGACTGCGCCGCTTTCAGCCGGGCGATCTGCATCTCACCCTGGCCTTTCTGGGAGCCTGCGGGGCCGAACGGGCTCAGCTGGCCTGGCGGGCGATCGCAGACCAGCCCCAGTGGGCGATCACGGCGGAAGCTGGCAGCTGGCGCGCCATGGGGCGACCCGAGCGCCCCTCGGCCTATGCGCTCACCCTGGGCCAGGGGGCGCAGCTCGCAGCCGGCCTGATCGAGCGCTGGCGGCCGCTGCTGCTGGAGGCGGCCGGTCAACCGGTGGAGCATCGCCATGCCTTGCCCCACATCACCCTGGCCAGGCCCCGCCGGCGCCTGGACCCGGAGGCTGCGGCCGCGACCCATGCCGCCATGACCACCTGGATGCGTGCCACCCCTGTGCCACCGGGCAGCTTTGCGCTGCAGGAGGTGGGTCTCTATCGCTGGGCTGAAGCTCGCGATGAGCAGCTGTTTGCGATTGATCAACGCCGACGTCTTGACCTGGGTTGAGAGTTTTGATCTGGCTGTCTTGACGCTGCTTGATCAGCTGATGCGCTGCCGTTTGGGACCAGGCTTTGCATTGGGTCGCGCCATCACGAATGCCGTCTGATTCGGCTCTCACGCCATGCTGGTTGGGTCTGCCGAACTGCGGTGGTGAGGGCCGAATCGCCCGGTTCGGCTCTCCTCCTGGAGTCACTGATTGGCCGCGGCGACAGTGTCTGCATCGGGGACAAGCAGCTCCCCAGACCATTCACCGAACCAGCCATGCTGACCCTGCGCACATCCTCTCCGTTTGAGCTGTTTGATCGCCTTGAGCAGCAGCTCAGCCAGCAACTCCAGAGCGCCGAGCGCGTTCCTGCCGCCGAGGTGGTTGAAACCGCCGATGCCTATGAGGTGGTGGTGGAGCTCCCAGGCGTGGACAAGGCCTCCATTGCGGTGAAGGCCACCGAACGCACCCTGGTGATCACGGCCGAGCGTCGGTCCCGCCAGCCATCCGCGTCAGCTGATCAGAGTGCTCAGCCATCCGCAGCTGGTGAGCGAGCAGCTGTTTCGCCCCCGTTGATCAGCGAGTTTCGCTATGGCACCTGGAGCCGCAGTTTCCGCTTTCCGGTAGCCATTGAGCGTGAACAACTGGAAGCCCACTACCGCGATGGCCTGCTGCATGTGAAAGCACCGAAAGCCAACACCCTCACCACGGTGACCGTGAAGGTGGACGGCTGACGCCCAATCCTTCACGGCATGGGAACCCTCTGCCCCCGGCGATGATCGCCGGGGGCTTTCTGTGCGCTGCGCTTCAGTGTTCCGCAGCGTGCTGATAGGTTGCGGGATCAACATGCTTTCCCCGGAACCGCGCTGGATCAGCGGGTCGATCGGCCTGCCGGGCTCAGGCCGGCGCACTGACACGGGGGGCATGGAGCCCGTTAACGGTGAACCATGAAGCTCTGGCTCCAGGCCTGGTGGAACAAGCCCCACCGCGATCTGCTCTCTGGGCTGGTGGTGGCCTTCGCGATGATTCCGGAGGCGATTGCCTTTTCTGGAATCGCTGGTGTGGATCCACGGGTGGGATTGTTCGGGGCCTTCGTGCTGGCGGTCACCCTGGCCTTTGTGGGGGGGCGCCCGGCGATGATCACATCGGCGACGGGTTCCACCGCCCTGCTGATGACGGGGCTGGTGCAGCAGGGCAACGCGATCGGACCCGGACAGGGCCTGAACTATCTGCTGGCTGCGGGCCTCCTCACAGGCATCCTGCAGATCGCCTGGGGATACCTGCGGCTGGCTCACCAGATGCGCTTCGTGCCCCAGCCGGTGATGGCCGGATTCGTGAATGCCCTGGCAATCCTGATCGCCCTGGCCCAGTTGCCGCAGTTAGGGCTGAATGTGTTCCACCCGGAGACGGTGGTGGTGAGTGGAACCCAGCTGCCGCCGGTCTGGGGCCTGACGGCCCTCACGCTCGTGATCATCTATCTGATGCCGCGTTTCACCAGGGTGGTGCCCTCGGCACTGGTGGCCATCCTGGTGTGCACCGGCCTGTCGATTCAGCTGGGATTGGATGTGCCCACGGTGGCCAGCCTGGGCACCTTGCCGGCGGGCCTGCCTCAGTTCGGCTGGCCCAAGGTGCCCTTCACCCTCGACACCCTTGGGCTGATCCTGCCCACGGCCCTGGCCATTTCGCTGGTGGGCCTGATGGAGACCTTCCTCACCCAGGACATCCTCGACGACGTCACCGACACCAGCAGTTCAAAAGATGCTGAGGCACGCGGCCAGGGCATCGGCAATATCGTGAGCTCCCTGTTCGGTGGAATGGCCGGCTGTGCCCTCGTGGGGCAATCGGTGATGAATGTGGGTTATGGCGGTCGCACCCGGCTCTCCACCCTCAGCGCAGGGATCTGGCTGATCGTGATGATCCTGCTGGCCCGCAACTGGGTGGATCAGATCCCGATGGCCACCTTGGTGGGGGTGATGATCATGATCGCCATCAACACGGCCAACTGGAGCTCAATCACGCAGATTCAGCGGATTCCCAGGAGTGATACGGCCGTGATGCTCCTCACTGTTGTGGTCACCGTGCTCACCCATAACCTGGCCATTGGCCTGCTCTCAGGTGTCGCCCTAGCCGGAATCCTGTTTAGTCGCAAAGTCGCCAAGGTGATCGCCGTGGAGAGTGAGCTGGTCGGTGATTCCCACCGTGTTTATCGTGTGCGCGGCCAGTTATTCTTTGTGAGCTCAATTTATTTCCGGCAGGGATTTGAGCTACATGAGCATCCCCAGCGTGTCACCATCGATATGGCTGAAGCCCACATCTGGGATCAAAGTGGAGTCACCGCACTCGATCAGGTGATTCGTCGTCTCAAGCTGGGAGGGAGCGATGTGCAGGTGGTGAATCTCAATCCTGAGAGCACCAACCTGTTTTCCCGCATCGGTGTGGCTGCGGAGGCAGGAGGTCGGGGTGGAGCCCTGCAGTCGAGCCATTGAGTCGCTGGCAGCACGCAAGGCATGATCGATCGCCCGAGCTGTGCATACAGCTGGCGAGGGTCGTAAGGGTTGCCTGGCTCATCCGCTTTCGGTGTGTCCGCGACTCTGTTGAGAGTCAGCGCGGATAGGCGCCACCCTGCACGATGCCCCCTTTTGGGGGCAATTTCCTCAGTCGTCGAAGACCCGGCAGTTGACGTTGTCGGGATTGAGATCGCAGAACACTTCAAAGGGTGAGGGGGCTTCTGTGGCGTCGGGATGGCGCTGCTGAAAGTCCTCCAGCTCCTTGATCTGCTGCTCGATCTTGCGGGCAATAGCCTGATCACCGTTGGCCTGGGCCTCTGTGAGGGCGGAGCGATAGCTGTGCAGCTGTTCTCCAATGCTGGCCATGGGGTTACGCCTCCAGCGGCGCCGAATTGGCCCGGAGAATGTAGCCCAGGCCCATCGTCCGGTCGTCAGTCGCTCCGCAGATTGGCGGCGTCGACGTCGCGCCTGCGTTGCTGGATGGGGCAAGGTTGGTGGGCCCTGCGTTTGTCCTGATGGCTGATGCGCCCTATCTCGTGGCCCTGGCTCTGGTGGAGCAACAGGGTCAGCGTCTCCTGCCGCTCACCGGCAAATCCCAGTCTGCGGCCAGTGTCGCCGCAGAGGATCCCGGAGCTGATGGCCGAACCCTGGCACTGGAGCTGCTGCTGCGTCTGTGGCAACGCAGTGATGAGGGGCCACTGCAACGGGCTGGGGGAGATGACAGCCTCCTGCTGGTGGAGTTGCCGCTGGAGGTGATGAGCGAGCACCTGCCCCTGCTCAAGGCGAAGTGGCTCTCCGGCGGCGCAACGGCTGAGCTGCTCAGCAGCCTGAAGACACAGGTGATTCGCGGCTGGCGACTCTCGATTGCCAAGTACGAACCCATCACATTCACCAGCTGGAGCTGACCACCTCGCTGCAGCGGCGACTACTCCCAAATGGGGACAATCGCCGTTGCAGATTGATGGGCGATGTGGGTTTGGATGACGGCCGCTCTCAGCGCAGGCGCCGGAACAGGCGGTATCCGCGGCGGAGCCCATCGAGCAGTGGCCCCGGCGCACGCAGGCCTAAGGGCGCAATCAACGGCTGGTAGAGGGTTCGGTAGGCCCAGCGCAGGTCGCGCCACGCCCGACAGGGTTCTGGATTGAGAAAGTCGGAGATGTCCACGATCAGGCCCCGTCCCCGGTGCAGCATCACGTTGCGTCCATGCACATCGTGGCCATGCAGGCCACGATGCACGGCATAGGCCAGAGCCGCATCCACGTCATCGATCACCTGTTCAGGGATCTGGATGCCCCTGCGCAGGCAGTCGTACAGGGTGATGCCATGCAATCGCTGGAGCACAAGGAAATCGGTGCCCGCGTGAAAGCATCGTGAGAAGGCCGGGTGGCAGCCAATCCGGCGGTACACCTCGGCCTCCTGGTCCAGACCCGGGCGTCCGGGTGCGTACACCTTCACCACCAGTGCCGGGTGGTGGGGATTGTGCAGCACGGCGGCGTAGTTGCCGCAGCCGAGGCTGAGCCAGGGTGGGGGCAGGCTCAGAACCTGCACAGGATCGTGGGGATGGACGCTGTGGATCACGAGCTGCGGCAGCAGCTGGTTGTGAATGCGTTCCAGCATCTCCGGCAGGTCCGGCAGCGCAGACGCATGCGGCATGACCTGAACAGGCTGGAGGTCCACGTCTTCTAGACAGCCCTGCCTGTGCCCTGGGGCTGGGAGAGTGGACAGGCATCGCCCGTCCCCATGGCCCGTTACACCGTTGCCATTGCCCTGCCCTCCGGGTTGATCGGGTCTGGAGCTGAGGGCCTTTCGGGTTGCCTGGGCCAGGCCCTGCTCGCGCTTGGGGCGGAGGTGATCCAGGCCAGCAAGTGGCAATTGGTGGCCAACGATCCCGGCCAGGCCGGCGAGGAGGCCATCCGGATGATCTGCAGCTGGGGCAAGCCTGCACTGGCTGGAGAGATTGAGGTGGCTGTCGAGTTGATCAGCCGCGAGCCCATGGGCACCGGGGCACCGCGCACGCAGGCTGCCATCAACCGGCTGCTGAAGGGCTTGGCAGGGCAATTCGCGGACCTGCGGGTGGTTGGTGACAGCAGGGTGCCCTCTCCGCCCCAGGCCGTGCCTTCAGCGGCAGGCCTGGCTGCAGCCGACATCTGAATGCCGCAGTCCGGCCCGACCATTCAGCAGAGATGCTGAACAGCCTTGCCCGCCCTGGCCGCCGGCGGCAGGGTGGGTCAACGGAGCAGCCCTGCCATGGATGGCCCCACCGTTGCCGGTGGCCAGCAGATGCTGGTGTTCTACCCACGCCATCTCGACGACGCCCGACGGGTGATCGCCGCCGTTCAGGGGCAGCAGGCGGTGCTGCTTGATACCAGCCATGCGGCTGATGGGGAGGCTCAGCGGCTGATTGATTTCGCCTGCGGTGGCATGGAAGCCCTGGAAGCCCAGGTGCATCGCATCAGCGCTGAGGTGTTTTTGTTCGCCCCTGGCCAGGCCAGGGTTGATGCATCGGATTGAACACGCCCTGAGGCTTGCCAGCAGGGGCAGACTGCCTGCAGCTGCAGCAAGCCTCTGATGCGCGCGCCCATCCAGCGCCTCACCTTGGCCAACCGCATCGGTCGGTCGCTGCTGTGTCTGGTGTTTGTGTACTCGCTGATCGGCAAGCTCACGGGCTTCGCCGGCCCCGCCGCTGCGATTGCCGCCAAGGGTCTGCCACTGGCTCAGTTGCTGCTCGTGGCGGCG